>JAYTOD010000252.1:0-2017 GCA_043747995.1 Arenimonas sp. | reverse complement strand
TGAAAACAGCACACGGCAAGTGCAGCATGCGGCTTGGTCTTTTGTGCAACCCACGCCGGTTTTGAATCCGCAGTTGTTGCTGTGGTCGGATGAAACGGCGGACTTATTGAGCTTGTCGGCAGATCTAAAAAAAGATACCGATTTTATGAATGTACTAGCAGGCAATATTGTGGGGCAAAACTCCAAACCGTATGCCACGGTGTATGGCGGTCATCAATTTGGGCATTGGGCGGGGCAATTGGGTGATGGCCGTGCCATTAATTTGGGCGAGCTGCAATCAGGCGATACCTTATTTAGCTTGCAACTGAAAGGTGCTGGGCCAACACCTTATTCGCGCCATGCCGATGGCCGTGCGGTATTGCGTTCTTCAATACGCGAGTTTTTATGCAGTGAGGCGATGTTTCATCTTGGTATACCAACTACCCGGGCATTGTCGTTAATCAATTCACAAACACTGGCCATGCGTGATATGTTTTACGATGGCAATACCAAGCAAGAAGCTTGTGCCATTGTGTGCCGCGTGTCGCAATCGTTTCTGCGTTTTGGACATTTCGAATTGCCAGCAGCGCGGGAGGATATTGAACTATTGCGGCAACTTGCTGATTACGCCATTGCGCAGTATTTCCCAAGTATAGATGTACAATCAGAACAACGTTACGCACAATTATTTGAGATTATTTGCCAATCCACGGCACAGCTCATTGCGCAGTGGATGTCGGTCGGCTTTGTGCATGGTGTAATGAACACCGACAATATGTCTTTGCTAAGTGAAACCATCGATTATGGCCCATACGGCTGGCTCGAAAAATACGATCTGCTATGGACGCCAAATACCACCGATGCCGAAGGAAAACGTTATTGCTACGGCAATCAGCCAGCTATTACGCAGTGGAATCTGGCGCGCTTGGGCAATGCCTTGTTCCCACTCATTAACGACGTAGAACCGTTACAAAAAAGCTTGAATGCATATAACCAGTCATTTCATCAGCACTGGAACCGATTATTGGCCACTAAGCTTGGCGTGGATGAAGCCGTGCTAAAGGCTAATCCGCACTGTTACCAACAACTCGTGCAGCTATTTAGCGTGCTAGAAATGGACTTTAATTTATTCTTTGATGCACTGACGCGCATAACACAACGTAACGCTGACACGACTTCGCAAGAAAGCATTAATGCACTATTAGCCTGCAGTTATCTGCCAGCGCCGGATGCGGCAGAATTATTCCCGTGGTTGAACCTTTATCAGTCACTTGTTGAGCAAGATTCATTGCTCAACCGAGCTGAAATCATGCGTGCGGCGAATCCGGTATTTATACTGCGCAATCATTTAGTGCAAGATGTGATTGATGCGGCCGAGCAGGGCGATTATCAGCCCTTGCAGGACATTTTCAAGCGCCTGAAAACACCCTATGCAGACGTCATTGATGACGCGCGTTGGGTAAAAAAATGCCCACCCGAATCAATGCATCGGGCAGGCTGTTCAATGCTCAGTTGTAGTTCGTAATTAAAGCGCTGCAAACGCATCGCGGCTTAGATTTTCCGGCTCGGCATTGGTGCAATGCACTTCGTCTTCAATGCGCACACCGCCGTATGGCATCAGCTGTTCCACTTTCTGCCAATTAACTGATTTGGCTTCGGGGCGTTGTTTCAGTTTCACCAATAGCGTTGGAATGAAATACAGGCCTGGTTCAATGGTGACCACCATGCCAGGCGCTAGTGTACGCGTCATACGCAGGAACGGCTGGCCTTCAGGGCGCGGAATAAGTACGCCGTTTTCATCAGAAAAACCGGCCACGTCGTGAACCTGTAAGCCAATCGGATGACCTAAGCCGTGCGGGTAGAAAATTGCGCTGACGCCTTTTTCCAGCATTGCGCCAGGGTCCATATCTACAATGCCTAAATCGCGTAACACACCGCCTAGGCGTAAATGACATTGTAGGTGCAGCTCACGGTAATCCAGCCCGGCTTTCACTTGCGCGCACAAGGCCAACTGTTCTTTTTCTACCGCGTCAATCAG
>JAYTOD010000251.1:0-8839 GCA_043747995.1 Arenimonas sp. | reverse complement strand
TTGCTTGCCCGAACAAATCGCGTGTTAGTTCGGCATGCGCCACAACAGTGCCCACTGCTTGCTCAATCTGTTGTGCTTCAATATCCAAACCAAAACTGTAGCGCAGCATCAAGGCCACGCTTAAGATGCAGCCAATCGGATTGGCAATCGATTGCCCAGCAATATCGGGTGCTGAACCATGGATTGGCTCGTATAAACCTCGACTGCCCATGCCTAAAGAGGCTGATGGCAATAAGCCCAAAGAGCCAGCTAATACAGCTGCTTCGTCCGTTAAAATATCACCAAATAAATTTTCAGTTAGCAACACATCGTACTCGGCTGGGCGAGTCAGCAATAACATCGCCATCGAATCTACCAGCTGGTGCTCTAGTGTCACATCGGGGTAAATCGTTGCAACTTGATTAACGGTTTCGCGCCATAAGCGTGAGGTCTCTAAGACATTAGCTTTATCTATCGAAGTCACTTTTTTTCGTCGGGCTTGTGCCAGTTGGAAAGCCTTATGAGCAACGCGCTCAATTTCTACCTTGGTGTAACGGCATTCATCGGTTGCTGTATCGGTTGTGCGAGACTTTTTACCAAAATAACTGCCACCCGTTAATTCGCGCACAAACACAAAATCTACACCTTCCAAACGCTCGGCTTTTAAGGGCGAAAATTGCGCGGCGCGCGGAAATACTTTCACCGGCCGTACATTGGCAAACACATTTAGCAGTGCCCGCAATTGCAATAAGCCTTGCTCGGGCCGAACGCTGGCTTTCGGATCAGACCACTGCGGGCCACCCACTGCGCCAAGCAATACCGCATCAGCGGCCATGCAAGCTTTTTGTGTATCTTCTGGCAAGGCTTGGCCACACGCGTCAATCGCGCAGCCACCAATTAAGTACGATTGCATATCGAATTGATGTTGGTATTTTGCGGCGATGCACTCAAGCACTGCAACTGCCGCGCTAACTACTTCCGGACCGATGCCATCTCCTGGTAATAAGGCAATGTTAGCTTTCATGCTGCACTCCGTGCTTGTTCGAAGGCATCAATGTCGGGTTGTTTATTTAACAAGTAGCCCATTTGATCAACGCCCTGCAATAAGCAGGTGCGTGCAAAGCCATCCATGCTGAACGAAAACCGTCCGCCATCTGGCAGTTCAATCCTGCATTGCTGCACATCAATAGCCAATTCAATGCCGGGATTGTTTAATAAAAATGCATGCTCTTGCACGCTTATCTGCAAAGCTAGCAAGCCATTTTTTAAGGCATTGCTACGAAAAATATCGGCGATTTCTGAACTCAGCACCGCACGAATACCATAATCCAACAAAGCCCAAGGTGCATGTTCGCGCGATGAACCACAGGCGAAATTGCGGCCAGCCACTAAAATCTCGCAACCCTGTGCCTCAGTTTTATTCAAGGGGAAATCGGCATTGCTGCTGCCATCTTGATTAAAACGCCAATCGTGAAAGGCAAAGCGGCCTAAGCCTTTGCGCTCTGTGGTGGTTAAAAAACGTGCTGGGATAATGCGATCGGTATCGATATTCTCAAACGGCAATACCGCAGTGCGCGAACGAACGAAGTTGACTGCCTTCATGCCGCCTGCTCCTTACTGTTGAAATATTCGCTTGGATCAGCAATGCAGCCAGCAATCGCACTTGCCGCCGCTACCGCTGGGCTAGCTAAAATAGTGCGCACGCCTTGGCCTTGTCGGCCTTCAAAATTACGATTACTAGTACTCACCACCAATTCGCCCGGCTGTGCTTTATCGCCATTCATCGCAATGCACATTGAACAACCCGGCTCGCGCCATTCGGCGCCTGCTTGCTGAAAAATCAGATGCAGGTTTTCTGCTTCAGCAGCGCGTTGTACCGGCACTGAACCCGGCACAATCAAAGCGCGCACATGGCTGGCCACTTTTCGACCTTGAAAAATTGCAGCGGCGGCACGTAAATCGGACAGGCGCGAATTGGTGCAACTGCCAATAAATACCACATCCACATGAGTGCCCAGCATCGATTGACCGGCATGCAATTGCATGTACTGCAGGGCTTTTTGTTCTTGAAAATCAGCGGCTGTAGGAATGGTGTTTTGAATACCGGTAACCATTCCCGGATGCGTGCCATAGCTAATAGTGATTCCAACATCGGCAGCATTGATTTCAATATATTTATCGAATACCGCGCCAACGTCTGATTTTAAGGTGCTCCATGCCGCTACTGCATGTTGCCATGCCTCGCCATTCGGCGCGCGTTCACGGCCGTGCAGATAGTCGAAGGTGGTTTTATCTGGCGCAATCAAGCCAGCGCGCGCACCGGCTTCAATCGACATATTGCACAGCGTCATGCGCTGCTCCATATCCAAGGCCTCAATGGCACTGCCATGAAATTCGAACACATAACCCGTGCCACCATTGAAACCAATTTTTCCAACAATATGCAATGCCAAATCTTTGGCACTCACATGTTCACTTAATTGGCCATCAACACGTACCGAGAAATTTTTCGGCTTGCGTTGTAACAAACATTGAGTAGCTAATACATGACCGACTTCGGTGCTGCCAATACCAAATGCCAGTGCCCCGAATGCACCGTGTGTTGAGGTGTGGCTATCGCCGCAGACAATGCTCATGCCCGGCTGGGTGGCACCAATTTCTGGGCTGATAACATGCACAATGCCACGTTGTTCGCTTTGCCAGCCATGTAAGGCAATACCAAATTCGGCACAATTTTTTTCTAAAGTATTAACCTGTTCAGCTGCTTCTGGCGTGATGTATGTGTGGTTACCGTTAGCGTCGGCTTTATGCGTTGGCGTGGAATGATCCAAGGTGGCCAGCACGCGCTCAGGGCAGCGCACCAGCAAACCGCGTTGGCGTAAATCGGTGAACGCCTGCGGCGAAGTGACTTCGTGAATCAGGTGCAAATCAACATACATCACACCGGGTGCATCAGCGGTTTCTGGACTAACCACATGGCTATCCCAGATTTTATCGAGTAAGGTGCGTGCGGGTAAGGTCGGTGTCATGTGCATTGTCCTTAAGATAAAATAGCCGCTTTGCACATCGGCGCTTTGATGCGCTCAATGCGGTTAACCACTTCCAACGCCGCGAGCGCTGCTGCTTCCACAATATCGGTAGACACACCATTGCCGCGCACTTCGCGGCCATGATAATTCACCATTAAACTGGCTTGTCCTTGAGCATCGCCGCCATTGCTTAACGAATGAATCTGAAAATTGGTAATCGTTAGCGCATGGCCGGTGGCGCGTTCAAAAGCGCTCAAAATAGCATGCACCGGGCCATCGCCTATTGACGCTTCGTTGACTTGAAAGCCATCGTCGTGGCTTAAACGCACCGATGCTGAAGCGGAGCCGCCATTATGGCTGGCGGTATGCCATTGTTGGATATGCCATGGGCCGCTAGCTTCTGGATCAAAGCCATTGGCTAAGGCTTCTAAATCGTTGTCGAACACTTCACGCTTTTTGTCAGCTAATGTTTTAAAGCCAATAAAAATTTGTTCAAACTGTGCTTCATCTGGTTGATGGCCGAGCATACTTAAACGTTCGCGCAGCGCATGGCGGCCACTGTGTTTGCCCAACACCAATTGCGAGCGTTCAAAACCCACGTCTTCCGGGCGCATAATTTCATAGGTACCGCGATGCTTCAACATGCCATGCTGATGAATGCCTGCTTCATGGGCGAAAGCATTTTCACCGACCACGGCTTTATTGCGTGGCATCGCAATGCCCAGCATCGTGTTTAACTGGCGAGCCGCTGGATACAAACGTTGCGTAATCACACCCGTTTCTAACTCAAACAATTCACTGCGGGTTTTCAGCGCCATCACCACTTCTTCCAAGGCCGCATTGCCGGCGCGTTCACCAATGCCGGTTATGGTGCATTCCACTTGCCGCGCGCCAGCTGAAACGGCCGCCAAACTATTGGCCACTGCCATGCCTAAATCGTTGTGGCAATGCACGCTGATGATGGCGTTTTCAATATTACGCACATGTTTTTTAATGAAGGAGATGCGTTCAAACATTTCTGCCGGCGTGGTGTAGCCAACCGTATCGGGAATATTGACAGTACTAGCGCCAGCATCAATCACCGCCGCCAATACCTCCGCTAAATATTCCGGTTCGGTGCGCAGCGCATCTTCGGCAGAAAATTCCACATCCTCTACATACTTGCGTGCATGCAACACTCCGGCCACCGCATTATCAATCACTTGCTGCTTGCTCATCGCTAACTTAAATTCACGATGCAAAGGGCTGGTGGCAATAAACACATGGATGCGCGAACGTTGAGCTTTTTCTAAGGCACGCGCGGCGCTTTCGATGTCGCTAATTTGGCAGCGTGCCAAGGAACAGATAATTGGCCCATGCACTTCTTCGGCAATGGCTTGTATAGATGCAAAATCTTGATCGGAAGCCTGAGCAAAACCGGCTTCAATAATATCTACGCCAAGCTCGGCCAAAACCTGTGCCATGCGGCGTTTCTGCGCGCGGCTCATTGAATAACCTGGCGCTTGTTCGCCATCGCGCAAGGTGGTATCGAAAATGCGTACGTGCTTTGAGGCTTGAAAAATCAATGTTGAGGATGTGTTCATAAAATTCTCGGATGGCGTATAACAAAAAACCCCGCTTCTGTTTAGGGCGGGGTTTAGCTGTGTTGGTCTTTTTGTCGACTTATACGCTATCCCGCTCCCCCGCTAATGAGGAGCACGAGTACGAGGACAACAAGGACTGACGTGGGCAAAAATGTATTCATGAATTAATCCTAATAGCCTAGGACATAGACTGTCAACGTTTTTTTCACTTTTTTATAAATAAAACATATACATATTCGATTTAACTATATTTATTATAAGCGTTACTTATAGTTATTTTGTGTAAAATTCTGCCAGTCTGCCGGGGTGTTGATGTTTGATGGCGCAAAACTGCTATCAACGAGTGATTTACTAGACAAGGCGCTGTGCAAATAACGTATTGAAAAATCAGGCTTTGGCTCAGCAAAAAGCTGTTGAATGACGGTTACAACTTGTTTTGAACTTGGAAAAAAAGCCGGCAAAGGCTGATTGGCAAAATGGCAGGCATACACGCATTGCGAAAGTTGCGCTAAGTGCTTGTGCGTTAGCCCTAACATATCAACAGGGATAATCAATAATGCAGAATCTGGAAATTGCATCGCAACCGAATAGATGCCGCCTATTGGCCCACAACGTGCAACGGTATCGGGTACGCAGGTAAAACCTGGATAGTCGCCACTAACAATAACTGTGCTGCACAGCGGGCTCAGTAAATTAATTTGAAACTGCAGTAAGCTGCGCCCATGCAGCTCCAACAGCGCTTTGTCTTGGCCCATTCGGCGCGATAAACCGCCCGCCAACAGCACACCAACAAGATCACCTAGTTGGTGCATTTATAATACAAGCCCAGAGCTATGCACGGGATAACAATACACTGCCTCGCCCTCGGCCAAATGCGCAGCCGCTTCTGGCAACAGTGCCCAAATATTGGCCTCAACAAAGGGTTTTATACGGAATGATTCTTGCCCTTGTAGTAATGCCACCTGCACTTGGCCTTGTGCATTGATACTCAAGCGTGCCTTATACATTAGCTGCCAGCCAATTTTTTTAGAGATGGTTGTTTGTAAAATACCGGCAATAGCTTGCTCGCTGCGTTGCCCTTGCAAGCCACGAATTGCTTCTTGCACAAAGAAACGCAAGCCCACTGCGCACGACATAGGATTACCCGGTAAGCCAAACACCAAAGCACCAGAAGGCAACACGGCAAACAAACTCGGTTTGGCTGGCCGCATGCGTACTTTATGAAAAATAATCGTAGCGTTTAATTCATGCAATGCGCTAGGTATAAAATCACGCACACCCATCGACACTGCGCCGGTGCTAATGATTAACTGACAGCCAGCATTATCAGCGTCCTTCAAGGCCTGTAAATAAATGTCTTGCTTATCTGGGATTACCCGATAATGCACGATATCAACACCAAGTGCATTTAATTCAGCCAAAATATAGGGGCCATTCGAATTATGGATTTGGCCACTGGGTAATTCAGGCAGGTTATCGGCAAGCAATTCCTCGCCTGTGCAAAATACTGCCGCTTTAATGCGCAGATAAACGCTTAGCGCGTCAATTCCTAAAGCCGCAAACAACATCACATGCTGCGCATTGAGTGCCGTTCCAGGCTCACACAGCAATTCGCCGCTTTGTACATCTTCACCTGTGCACCGAATATTTTGCCGCGCAGAAATTTTCTGCTTTAAGCGTATAAAAAAACCGTCAGCATTTTCAGAACTGCCGATTAACTCAACATCTTCCATCGGTACCACAGTGACTGCGCCATGCGGCACGGCAGCACCAGTCATAATTTGGCAGGCATGTTCACCCATAGCAAACACAGCATTGCCAGCAAACTGTATGCGTTGCACGGGAATAGTAACGCCTTCCGGTAATTGTAAATGTGCTGCGCTCAATGCAAAGCCATCCATTGCCGAATTATCAAACCCGGGCAAACTAAGCGGTGCGAATACCTGTTCGGCCAAAATGCGGCCACACAGGTCGGCAAGCGGTACGCGTTCTGTAGCAAGCGGATGTGCATGTTGCCGTATATCGCGCATGGCTTGCTCGAATGAAATCACTGCACACTTCCTTAGCGTATTGGCTTAAGGCTTTAATGCTATGCTAAGCACGCTAATTTGAGAAGAAATCATTATGGAAATCTACAAAAAATTCCACATCGAAGCTGCCCATAGCTTGCCAAATGTTCCAGAAGGCCATAAGTGCGCGCGCTTGCACGGGCATTCCTTTCTGGTTGAATTATCGGTAGCTGGCACGCCAGGCGAAAGCACCGGCTGGATTATGGATTTCACTGATATCAAAAATGCTTTTCAGCCAATTTATGAGCGCCTCGACCATCATTACCTAAATGATGTGTTTGGCCTAGAAAATCCGACCAGCGAAAATCTAGCGCGCTGGATTTGGAACGAACTTAAACCTAATCTTGCCCTACTCAGTGAAGTACATGTGCAGGAAACTTGCACCTCAGGCTGTCGCTATCGCGGGGAGTAATCAATCCAGCGCTTTCTGATGATTCCTCGCCAACAATAAATACACCACCGGCACAACCAGCAAGGTAAACAGCGTGCCGAAGCTCATCCCACCCACAATCACCCAGCCAATTTGGTGACGTGCTTCCGCACCGGCACCCGATGCAATCGCCAAGGGCACCGCACCTAACACCATGGCTCCGGTTGTCATTAAGATGGGGCGCAAGCGCAATGTTGCAGATTCAATCACGGCTTGTAATTTCGGGCTACCTTTTTCTTGTAATTGATTAGCGAACTCTACAATCATAATGCCGTGTTTTGAAATCAAACCAATTAAAGTAACCACACCAATTTGCGTGTAAATATTCCATGATCCAGTAGCATTCCATAAGCCATATTTTGACCCGAGATTAAGCAGCACTAAGCATAAAAATGCACCGAAAACCGCCAGCGGCACCGACACTAAAATCACCAACGGATCTACGAAACTTTCAAATTGGGCGGCCAACACTAGGTAAATAAATATCAACGCAAGCGCTAGCAAAGCTGTGGTGCTTGAGCCGGACTCGCGAAACTCGCGCGACTGTCCGTCTAAATCGTATTGCGTGCCAGGCGCAACATCTTGCAAAGCTTTTTCAAGCCATGCTAAGGCTTCGCCTTGTGAATAGCCTGGCGCTAAACCAGCACTGATGACTGCAGAACGCATTTTATTAAAATGATTAAGCTCTTTGGCAGCCACTGTTTCTTTCACGCTGACCAAATTATCCATTTGCACCAAGCCATCACTGCCACGCACATAAATATTGGCGAGATCTTCTGGGGTTTGCCGCTGTGCATCATCAACCTGCACAATCACGTCGTATTGCTCGGAGCCTTTTTTGAAGCGCGTTACGTTTCGGCCACCGAGCATGGTTTCTAACGTGCGGCCAACGCTTGCAACATTGCTACCAACAGTGGCAATTTTTTCGCGGTTCATCTCAATGCGTAGTTCGGGCTTGTTCAATTTCAAGTCTGAATCGGGATTACTTAACTTTGGATTTTCCTGGATTTTAGTTAGCAATTTTTTTACCGTAACGTCTAACTCTTCCCATGTGCCAGTGGTTTGCACCACAAAACTGACCGGCTGGCCAAAGCCGCCTTGGCCGAGTGGCGGCGGCGTAACCGGAAAAGCCATTAAACCGGTGATGCCCATAAATTGCGGAAACAGACTTTGTGCAACTTGCTGTGCGGTTCTATTGCGCTCACTCCAATCTTTCAAGCCGACAAAACCAATGGCTGAAGTTACCCCATCGAAACCGACAATCACAAAATAGCGGTCCGCTTCTTGTATGCCTTTAAACATCGACTCCATCTGCTTAGCATAGCCATCGGTGTAATCAATGGTTGCACCTTCGGGTGCGGTGGAAAAGCCAATCACCAAACCCTGATCTTCTTGCGGCGCTAATTCATTCGGCAATAGCTTAAATAATAAAATTGCACCGATAAACATAATACCTGCCACCGCTACCACCATATACTTAGCCGATAGTACTTTTGTTAAAGCGCCACGATAGAAACTATCTAATGACGACAGCACTCGCTCGCCCCACAGATAAAAACGGCCATGCTGGCTTTCTTTCTTCAGCAGTTTAGAGCACATCATCGGCGATAGCGTTAAGGCCGTGAAACCCGACACCAAGACTGCGCCAGCCAGTGTTAAGGTGAACTCAATGAACAGCTTACCGGTACGGCCAGTTGAAAACGCGAAGGGCAGATACACAGCCGCCAAGGTTAGCGTCATCGCAATAAT
>JAYTOD010000250.1:0-1762 GCA_043747995.1 Arenimonas sp. | reverse complement strand
AATCGAGGCGGAATAACGACTGGGCAAATGCATTTTGATGTAGATGGTGTGAGTGATGGGAAATTAAAAACAATTAGCTGGGCAAGCTTGTTACAAAAGCCGACATCACCTAGCCAAGCGTTTTCATTCCGATATTTTCAATTATTGGAAGGCAGTGTTATGTTGCCTGCCAATTTTAGTCCGCAACACGTTCGGGTAACACTTAAAGGTTCGTTTGGTACAATAGACAAAATATTTGATTGGCAATCCAAGCCAGTCAATACCACCCGTAATTAATATAAAGATTTGGAGAATTGTGTGTTTGATAATAAAAAAACAAAACTGTCTACTTCTGGCTCCGATAAAGTGGAAACCATTATTGGGCAACGCGTCATGATTCATGGCGATATTCGCTTTGCTGGCGGCTTATATATTGAAGGCAAAATTGTCGGTAAAGTACATGCTGAAGACGGTGCAGATTCCTTAATAACTGTGTCCAAAGAAGGCTGCATAGAAGGCGAGATTAAAGCGCCGCAAGTAGTTATTTCTGGGCGCTTAATCGGCGATTTATATTGCTCGGAACGCGTTGAATTAACTGAAACTGCCCATATACAAGGTAATATCCATTATAAATTGATTGAAATCACCGCCGGCGCTACGGTCAGCGGTCAATTGGTCCACGACGTCCCACACGCATAAGTGCCTTGGCGGAAATCATGAATAGCCCAACCTACCGAACTGTTGCTACTCCCTTGAACTTTACTGCCAATGCAGCAGCCAAAGTAGCGAGTTTAATTGAAGAGGAAGCCAACCCAGAGCTCAAGCTTCGCGTCTATATTAGCGGCGGTGGATGTTCGGGGTTTCAATACGGCTTTAGTTTTGATGAGCAACAAGAACAGGAAGATTTGGCTATTCAACGCGATGGTGTTACGTTGATTGTTGATCCACTTAGCTTGCAGTATTTAATGGGCGCCGAAGTAGATTACCGTGAAAGTTTGCAAGGCTCGCAGTTTGTTATTCGCAATCCCAATGCCAAATCAACCTGTGGTTGTGGCAGCAGCTTTAGCGTGTGATGAATATACCAAACTTTGCTTTCCAGCATGAAGGGCTAGATCGCGCAGAACATCTGCGTAATCAGCCTCAAGGCCTGGATAATCTTTGGTCAAATGCGCATGTGTTGGTCTTAAATGAAAAAGGCGAAGCTTGTTGCACGAGTGCCGAGCAGATTTTTTATACTGGTGAAAATCTATCCTTGCGCCGTCCAGAACAAGCGACTTTCCTTGGCGTATTTGCTGAGCAGGGTTATTTTTCTGTCAGCCTAAATGCCATAAAACCCATATCATTCATCACCGTCAACATTCGGCTTGCAGGCAGCACCTGGAATGCCTTACACGCTAGCATTTTCGCGCAGGCAAAAGCGCTCTTGCATTGGCAGGCGCAGTCGGAGTTTTGTGGTCGGTGTGGCACGCTGATGGATTTAAAAACCGCCGGTTACAGTGCATCTTGCAGTGCATGTGGCTTAATCGCGTATCCACAAACACACCCCGCAGTGATTATGTGCGTGCATGATGGCGAGCAAGTTTTGCTTGGTCGGCAAGCCATTTGGCCAGAAAAGAAATGGTCTTTATTAGCTGGATTTGTTGAACCAGGCGAAACACCAGAACAAACAGTGGTTCGCGAAACCTGGGAAGAAGCCGGTGTTAAGGTTGAACGTGTTGAATACGTGACCTCTCAGCCGTGGCCAATGCCAATGGCTTTGATGCTTGGTTTTACTGCCTATGCG
>JAYTOD010000249.1:0-6668 GCA_043747995.1 Arenimonas sp. | reverse complement strand
CAGAACGTGTTGAAGCAGAACGTGTTGAAGCAGAACGTGTTGAAGCAGAACGTGTTGAAGCAGAACGTGTTGAAGCAGAACGTGTTGAAGCGACTTCTTATGGGTTAAGTCTTGATGAACTCGAACGCTTAACCGACCCAGACTATAAGTCGCCTGTCGAACCAGAAGCCGAACACACAGCAGTGCCAGTTATTGCACTTGTAGGTGTTGGCGCTATGGCATTGGTTGATGTGGATGCTGTTGAGGATTCTGATGTTTCAGAATCAGATGCGCCTTCGCTTGTTTCCGAAGCCTTGAACAAAATTGAACACTCTCAAGTCGTCAGCGACGGCACAACTGAGCAGGAACAGCAGATGGAAAGCTTGGATATGAGCGACCTCGATGAAGAGTTGCTAGACATCTTCACAGAAGAGGCAAAAGATCTGTTGGATCAGAGCGATTCTCTCTTGGTGCAACTCAAAAATTCGCCGGATAATTTTGAGTTTCTATTCGGCATACAAAGAAATCTGCACACCATTAAAGGCGGTGCTCGTATGGCGGGCTTGTTCTCGATTGGAGAACTGAGCCATAGTTTAGAAAGTCTTCTGCAGCCGAACGCAGATCAAAGCATCATGCTTACAGCGCATCAAATTCGTATGGTTGAAAAGTCCTTAGATGCCTTGCATTTAATGGCACATAGTGTTGAAGAGCGTAAAGTACCGGTGCTTCCCGATGGCTTGCTCACATTGCTAGAAGGTGGTGAAAGTTTTGAAGCGCAAGCTATGCCTGCTGAACCAATGCATGCGATTGATGTGTCAGATCAAGTGGCAGAAAAACTGCAAAGCCTAAAAGCATTATCTGGGCCAATTGAATCTGTTGAACTGGATGCTGATGAAGGCTTAAGAACGCCACAAGAAGTTGTGCGAATTCGTGCAGATTTGTTGGATCAGTTGGTTAATTTTGCCGGTGAAGTTGCTATTTACCGCGCACGTTTAGAACAGCAGCTCGGTTTATTCAAGATTAACTTGGTTGAGCTTGATCAAACAACATCACGTTTGCGTGAGCAGTTGCGTCGTTTAGATATTGAAACAGAAGCGCAAATTGCAGCTAGAAATATTCGCGAAGTTGACCAAGGCAGGCAGGATTTCGACCCGCTTGAGTTGGATCGCTTTACCAATCAGCAGCAGCTATCACGCTCGTTAGCCGAATCTTCAAACGATTTAGTGAACCTACAAGCAACCATGGAAGACTTAACCCGTCACCATGAAACTCTATTGTTGCAACAATCACGTGTTAGCTCTGAACTGCAAGAAGGTTTGATGCGTACACGTATGTTGCCATTTGAATCTTTATTGCCTCGCCTGCGTCGCGTGCTTCGTCAGGCTGAGCAGGATTCTAACAAGCAAGTTCAGCTTAGAGTTGAAGGTGCGCAAGGTGAGATGGACCGCACCGTACTCGATCGTATGATTGCACCGTTGGAACACTTGCTTCGTAATGCGGTTGCACACGGTATAGAAACAAGCATAGAACGCAAAAAATCGGGTAAATCAGACATCGGTAATGTGGTTATCAACATCACGCATGAAGGTACCGAGGTGGTCTTATCGGTGCGCGATGACGGCCAAGGCTTAGATACCAAGCAAATTCATAGCAAAGCTCTGGAACGCGGCTTAATTGCAGCGGATGCGGAGTTAAGTGAGCAACAAATTCTGAATTTAATCACACTCACTGGCTTTACCACCGCTGACACCATTACTCGATTATCTGGCCGTGGTATTGGCATGGACGTGGTCAGCAATGAAATCAAAAACCTAAATGGTAATTTGAGTATTCAAACTACAGCCAAGAAAGGCACAGAATTTATCATTCGATTACCATTGAACCTTGCGGTTACTAAAGCGGTATTCGTCAAAATTGGAGACCATCAATACGCCATTCCGATTGCTTCTGTTGATGGCGTAGGCCGCATCAGCCGCGAAGAGCATGAGCATAAAATGCAGCTTGAAAGCCCAGAATTTAATTACGCAGGTAACATGCATAAAATTTTCGACTTGGGTGGTTTGCTCGACCTGCCAGCAGCGAAAGCAGAAGGAAGTATGCAAATGCCGCTGCTGTTATCACGATCTGGCCAAGACCGTATAGCTATTTGCGTTGATCAGGTGCTTGGTAGCCATGAAATCGTGGTTAAGCCTATTGGCCCGCAAGTTACCTCAATCCCGGGCGTATATGGCGCGAGTATTATGCCTGACGGCGGTGTGGTGGTTATTTTAGATTTAGCACCGTTAGTTCGTCATAATGCGTCACGCCAAAAGCTACAAGTTATCGAAACAGTTGATACGAACGTGCGGTCTATGTCTTTAGTGCTGGTTGTTGACGATTCTATTACCATGCGCAAAGTGACATCGCGCATTCTTGAGCGTAATAACTACGAAGTTATGGTTGCACGTGATGGCCTTGAAGCGATTGAAAAAATGGCTGAGCAAGTTCCAGATTTGGTATTACTAGATATTGAAATGCCACGCATGGATGGTTACGAAGTCGCGCAGAATATGAAAGCAGATTCACGTTTGCAGAATGTTCCGATTATGATGATCACATCACGTACTGGTGAGAAACATCGTCAGCGTGCCTTTGAGTTAGGTGTTGAACGCTATCTGGGCAAACCTTATCAAGAACATGAGTTGATGCGGCAGGTTAATGAGATTTTCAACAAAAAATAATGAACACTCAAGTCGCACAACGTGTTGTGGTTATGGGTTTGGAAGGGTATGCGCGTGATCAGTTAGTCAGTGCGCTATCGGAATTTGGGGTAACACCAGTTTGGGTTGGCAAGCCTTTACAAAGCAATCCCGAGCTGTTGATAGAGCTAAACCCAAATAAAGTTATTGTTAGTTTAGAACCGTCAATTGAGCCTGATCTTGAACAATACAGTGATTTTCTGTGCCTACCTACCATCACTGTCTTATATGATGATGCCGAAACAACACGCACACTCAGTGGCTGGGATTTAAACCGTTGGGCGCGGCATATGGCAGCAAAACTTTTAGATAAAGAGCTTTTGCCGCAGCAAGCAATCATTGCTGATAATGTAAGTGAAGGCAATGCGCTAGAAGACCATTCTAAGCAATGGGATAAACCAGAAGTAGTACTTGAAGCTGCACCAAATCGATCAGTTCCCAATGCAGATATTCAGGTTGATATGGAAAGCCATTTAACTTGGAACGACACTGAGCATTACGATACATTGGAAATAAATCCAGAAGAATTAAATGCAGCGCTAGAACGTTTAAATGCTAGTTTAAGCAAAGGCTTTCAAGCGGAAGCACTAATAAATTTTGATGTAGCGGTGAATCCAGACACGCCATCCAGTATTTTGCAATTACCACCATTGGAAAATGAATTACAGGAAGTCAGCTTTATGACGAACGTAAATTCAAATTCAATTAATGAATTTTCTAGCGATGACCTCAGCGCCCTAGAGTTTGATACTGATTTTGGCCGTAATAATTCATCAAGCAAGTCTTCCTACGTGTTAACGTTAAAGTCGGAAGCCGAGCATGAGTCAATACTTCAAGAGCTAACTAACCAGATTGCTGAAATACCGCATTTTGATTTGAGCAAGTATACTCTGCTCGATCCTGATGTAGATGTTAGCAATAACAATACAGACAGCAATCAGGGTTCAAACACCGCGAATGATTCAAAATTAAAGCCTATGCTATTGGTAATATCCGGCTTAGGTGCGCCAGCCCCAATGAGAACATTGCTCGGAGGCATTGAGGTGAACTTCAATGGGATTATTGTTATCTCGCACGATATTGATTCTATACAGTTGCCAAAATTATGCGATCAGCTGCAAAAGATAAGTAAAATCCCAATGCAGTTACCCGAAACCGATGAGTTTCTGAAGAATGGCAATATATACGTTCTGAATAAGAAGCAAACAATTCAAAGTACCTCGCTTGGATATCAATGTATTGCCGGACATAGTTTGTCGGACTACATCTTGCAAATGGACCCAAATCTGGACATTGTAATTTTAAGTGGTGCGGACGCATTGCTTTCACATGCACTAATTCAAGTCAGTTCTTTGTTGCATAACACTCATGTGCAAGCTCCTGATGATTGCTTTGACCCATCACTGGTGCAACTTTTAGTGAATATGGGTGCACCTTTGGTGAGTCACGACGTATTAGAAAAATGGTTTAATTAAACGGAATAGAAAATGGAAAGTCATTTAGAGCAAATGCGTGGCGTATTAATAACATTGCATGGTGGCAAGATGTTGTTACCCAATACGACCGTTTCAGAAATTATCTCTTATATAGCGCCTGAAACTGTTAGCAACAAGCCGAATTGGTATCTAGGCGCAATCCGATGGAAAGGCTATCGCTTGCCATTGGTTTCTCCTGCTGTGATGTTCGGCTGGCAGCCTGTTGAAGTGGTTAAAGGTGCCAAAATCGCTATTCTAAAAGCATTGTCTGGTGAATCCAAGATGCCGTATTTTGCTATTGCAACCCAAGGCTTCCCACGCTTAGTGAATATCTCATCGGATCAGGTATTAGATGACGTAGAGCATAATAGTGAATTGTATTTTTCAGCGTATTTGAATGATGAGGCAGTAACCGTACCTGATCTTGAAAATATGGAGCAGCTCATCAGGCAGCATCATCTCTAGGCCCAATCGCCAAATTGTGATTGCAACGCTGCAATAACTGCAAGACCAGCAGTTTCAGTGCGTAATATCCGCGGGCCAATTCTTAGGCATTGGAAGCTCGCAGTTTCAAGCAGTCGTATATCGCGCTCCGAAAAACCGCCCTCCGGGCCAATCGCAAGATGCAGTTCTTGGCTCGTCTGTATGGTTAAATCTTTTATGCATAGCTTAGCTGCTGGTTCCAGATAAAAAGCCTGTGCGGTTTTTAGGTTTATGCTCAACTGGTTGATAGAAATAGGTGTATGAACCGGTGGTATAAAAGCCCTGCCGCTTTGCTCGCAGGCTGAGCGAATAACGCCTTGCCAGTGGCTGAGTTTCTTATCTGAACGTTCGCCATCCAATTTCACCTCGGTGCGATCAGAAACAATGGGCGTGAATGCAGTAACGCCAAGTTCGGTGGCTTTTTGTAAGATCCAATCCATTTTATCGCCGCGCGCAATGCTCTGGTAAAGATGGATATTAAGCGGTGATTCATTGTTTATAGCTATACGCCTTAAGATGCGAACTTTCGTGCATTTTTTCTCGACACTGATGACTTCAGCAACATAATCAAAGCCATCACCATTAAATACATGAAAGCTGTCGCCGAGGTCCAAACGCAAAACGCGTACGATATGGTTGCTGCTTTGCTCAGGTAAAAGCAATTCGTGGCCAACCGTTAGTGGCGCATCAATGAAGCTACGGATAGTTCTCATGCACAGGCCTCATCAATGGCAATGGTTGTTGCATCATATAGAAACTCACACTCAGCAGGCGTAATGCAATAGGGTGGCATCCAATATAAAATATCGCCTAAAGGGCGAAGTATTGCGCCTTGTGCAAGGCCTGAACGGTAGGCGCGCAGGCCACGGCGTTGCTCAGGCGGAAATGCCATCTTATTGGTTTTTTGCATTTCAAAAGCCACAATCATGCCGGTTTGCCTAACTTGCGCAATATTCGGGTGCGTAGCTAATAGTGTAGAAAGCAAGCGCAAATGCTCGGCGGTTTTACGATTGTTCTCAATCACATTATCGCTACTGAAAATCGCCAAACTGGCCAGCGCTGCCGCGCAGCCAAGCGGATTGCCGGTATAGCTGTGTGAGTGTAAAAATCCACGGCTTCGTTGCGGCGATAAAAACTGCTCAAAAACGCTTTCAGTGGTTAATACGGCTGACAGCGGCAGAAAGCCGCCGGTAAGGCCTTTGGATAAACACATAAAATCTGGGCTAATGTTGGCCTGTTCGCAGGCAAACAGGGTGCCGGTTCGGCCAAAGCCAACCGCAATTTCATCGGCGATTAAGTGAATGCCATAGTGCGTGCAGATTTTTCGTGCTTGCTCCAAATATACTGGATGATACATCCGCATGCCACCG
Source organism: Arenimonas sp. (assembly GCA_043747995.1). Lineage (GTDB taxonomy): Bacteria > Pseudomonadota > Gammaproteobacteria > Xanthomonadales > Xanthomonadaceae > Arenimonas. Next base: position 623 of record JAYTOD010000249.1, on the reverse strand, counting down.
GCGCATTGCACTAACGGTTCAATAATTAGCGCACAGAGTTCATCTTGATGCTGTTCAACAAGCGCCTCAAGAACTTTTGCACAACGCATGGCGCATTCGCTATCCGTTTCGTCGTCTTGTTTATCAAAATTATCTGGCGATGGTGCAAACAATGGTTGTAGTAGTAGCGGTGAATAAATATCCCGATACAGTGGAATATCCGCCATCGATAATGCACCCAAAGTCTCGCCATGGTAGCTGTTACTTAATGCCATGAAACGTGTTTTTTTATGCAAGCCTTGGTTGGCGAAGTATTGAAAACTCATCTTCAGTGCGATTTCAACAGCCGCCGAGCCATTATCTGCATAGAAAACCCGGCTTAGGCCAGCTGGGCTTAAAGCAATGAGTTTCTCGGCAAGCTCAAGCCCGGGTTGATGCGAGAACCCAGCAAACATAACATGTTCAAGGGTATGTGCTTGCTTTGAAATAGCATTGGCGATACGTGGCTCTGAATGTCCAAAAAGGTTGGTCCACCAGCTGCTGATTGCATCTATATAGCGCTTACCATTGATATCTTCCAGCCAGACGCCTTGTCCTGCGCGGATTGGCAGCAAAGGCAATTGCTCGGGATGTTCGGCCATCTG
>JAYTOD010000248.1:0-7111 GCA_043747995.1 Arenimonas sp. | reverse complement strand
GGCGAAGCCTTAAGCGGCTAAAGCGTAGTTGTCGTCGTTGGCAACTAAATTTTGCTACTGGATTAACGAGGAAAGTCGCCCCCTCGGCATGCGCCAAATAATTTTGCTACCCCCGTCGAAGCCAGAACACCCCCGATGCGGTACAAACTCATCTAACCCGGTAAGTATGGCGATTGCGACGTGGTAATTCAAGTCTTATGTTAAACGCACGGTGAACACCTATTGAATGCAGTGTTTGTGTGGCTGTAGATTACGCGTTTTTATTGTGGCGACGCATCGTGCGCTGCTGCTCACGTTGCCAATCGCGATCTTTACTGGCTTGGCGTTTGTCGTGGTCTTGCTTGCCTTTGGCCAGAGCTATCTCTAACTTCACTTTATTACCGCTCCAATAGCACGCGGTAGGAATCAAGGTGTAGCCGTCGCGCTCCACCTTGCCCACTAATTTGTCAATTTCAGCGCGATGCAACAATAATTTGCGCGTCCGCCGGTCATCAGCAATCACATGCGTTGACGCTTGTAAAAGCGGTGTTATTTGCGCGCCAAACCATAATATTTCACCATTTTTAACCACAGCATAGCTTTCGCTCATAGCTAAGCGGCCAGCGCGCATGGCTTTTAATTCCCAGCCTTGCAAGCTAATGCCTGCCTCGTAACGGCTTTCCAGATGGTATTCGTGACGGGCACTTTTATTCAGCGCAATCGTTTTTTGCCCTGCGCTTGCGGTATTCTTATCTGTATTCTTTTTCGACATGTTGCTATTGTCGCTTATTTCCTTAGCTTTCAGGAAAACGTTATGCCACAAATTCAACGTCATGCGCTAGTTCGCCATTCTGCCAAGCGTATGTTTGAGCTGGTAAATGCGGTTCAACATTACCCCGATTGGTTTGCTTGGTGTTCAGCCTCTGAAATTATTGAACAATCCGAACACTTGATGCGCGCCACACTTGAGCTACGAATTGCCGGTATTCGTAATACCTTCACCACACGAAATACTCTGAGCCCAACCCATAAAATTGTTATGCAACTCGAACAAGGTGGCTTCAAGCATCTGCGTGGCGAATGGGTATTTCATGCCTTGAGTGAAGATGCCTGCAAAGTTAGCTTGAGTTTAGATTTTGAAGCCAGCAGTTTACTGGCTCCGGCATTTGCATTAGGCTTTCAAGGCTTAGCCGATAAAATGGTTGATGACTTTTGCAAGCAAGCAGATCGCGATGACTGAGTCTATTAGCATACAAATAGTGTATGCATTGCCGGAGCAGGCTTGGATTCAGGAATTGAACGTGCCAGCAGGTTGCACAATTGAATTGGCTATTCTACAAATGGATAGGGCGCAATTTCCAAACGATATGCACATTGATGCCGAGTGCTTAGCGGTGTTTGGGCAAAAAGCAAAATTGTCTGATGCGCTGCATGAATTCGATCGAATCGAAATTTTGCGCCCACTATTGCACGATCCGAAAGACAATCGTCGTCAGCGTGCTGAATTAAATCCCTTGAAAAAGCCGAAACAACGCTAGCGGGCAATTAGGTATTAACGGCGTCTTTTCTTGTCTTTATCTTTTGGCAGGTTACCGAATTTGGCCATTTCTTTAGCAAGCTGCGCATCTTGTTCGGCAAAATAGTCGCCTTCGATGCTGGCAACTGTGTCGCCCTGGAAATTAATGGTGTAGGTTTTAACCTCAGTTTTAGAATGGCCTCTTCGTTGGGTAGCAATATAATCCCAACGGTTTTGGTGGAACGGATCCTCTACCGATGGCGAGCCCAATAGCGCAAATACTTCTTTACGCGACATGCCGGTGACAACTTGATCTACATTGGCTTTATCCAATAGATTGCCTTGGAATACAGGCTGTTTATAAATAGTAGAGCATGCTGTGAGTAGCAAGCTAGCAAGGGCGAGGGTATAAACAGGGCGCATGGCAATATTCACTTAATAATCTGACCTTCAATGATACACTAGCCTTCGACTAAAAATGTTAGCGAAAGTTGCAAGGAATCTGCTTTGGAAACCGATGATCTCAAGAAATTAGGCTTGAAAGTCACCCACCCACGCATCCGGATTCTGGAATTGATGGGCTCTGATGGGGTGCGACACTTAAGCGCTGAAGACCTTTATCGCCGATTGCTTGCCGACGGTGAAGACATCGGCTTGGCCACGGTATATCGTGTTTTAACGCAGTTTGAAGCCGCCGGCTTGGTGGAAAAACATAATTTTGAAGGCGGGCAGGCGGTCTATGAATTAGATCGTGGCCAGCACCATGACCACATGATTGATGTTGAAACTGGCAAAGTCATTGAATTCACTAGCCCTGAAATCGAATTATTGCAAAAACAAATTGCCGCGCAGCACGGCTATGACATTGAAGACCACAGTTTGGTCATGTACGTTCGTTTGAAAAAAAACTAATCCCCATGCACTTCGTGCTTCCCCCTTTTATAAAAGGGGGATTGAGGGGGATTGATTGGCACTTTTCAGCATTTGTTCGGCATGTGCGCGGCTTTGTTTGCTTAAAGCAACACCGCCCATCATCCGGGCAATTTCTTCAATGCGTTGTTGTTTGTCTAAGATAGCCACAAGGCTTTCGGCGCTGTCGCCTTGGATGCGCTTAAACACCTGGTAATGCTGATGGCCAAGGCTGGCTACTTGCGCAAGATGGGTAACGCATAGCACTTGGCATTGTCCGCCAAGTGCGCGCAATTTTTGGCCAACCACTTCGGCCACTGCGCCGCCGATGCCAGAATCGACTTCGTCGAAGATCATGCTTGGCGTTGGGTCTAAGCCCAAGGTGGCCACTTCAATAGCTAAACTGATGCGCGCCAATTCACCGCCAGAGGCTACTTTACGTAGGGCGCGAGCTGGTTGCCCGGGATTGGCTGAAACCAAAAATTCGCAACGCTCTAAGCCATAAGCGGTTGGAAGTTCTGATTCATTTGAGTTGAATTGCACGCTGAATATGCCGCCCGACATGCCTAATTCAGCCATAAAGCCAGATACTGATGCACCAAGTGAAACGGCCGCAACAATGCGTTGTTGGCTTAAGGTTGTGGCTGTGCTGAGCCACGAGTACTGTGCTTGCTGCAACATACCTTGCAAGTTTGCCACGCGCGTGCTCGCTTGGCTTAAATCCAGCACCTGCTGCTCAATGAACAGTGCTTTCGTTTGCAGTTGTTCAACTGGTACACGATGCTTGCGAGATAACTCATGCCAATGCGAAATTTGTTCATCCAAGCGTTGAATGTCGTGTTCATCGAGTTCGATATGTGTTTGCCAATGCTCGAGCTGGCTGCTGGCTTCTTTGATCTGAATATCTGCCGATTCCAATAAGCCAATGATTTCCGCTACCACCGGCTCGGAAGCCTGCCAGCGAGTGAGTTGGTTGATACTTGCGCGTAGCTGGTTAAGCGCCGAGGCATTATCATCGTCACTCAGCAAGGTTAGCGCTGCCGTGCAGGCTGCAATCAATTGTGAGGATTGGCTATGCCGTTTATGTTTGGCAAGGCTATCTTGAATGAAGTCTGGATCTAACGGCTGCAGTTGTAATTCATGCAATTGATCGCGCAAATACAGGATTTGATCAGCTACATCGCCGCGCGCTTGCAGCGCATTCAATTCGTGTTTCAGCACCGACCATTCACGATGCAACTGCTGAAGCTGTTTTTTCAAGGCACCATGTTGCGCGAATTCATCGAGCAAATCCATTTGCTTATGGCGTTCCAGAAGATTTTGCTGTTCGTGTTGGCCATGAATCTCGAGCAAACAGGCGCCCAACTCAGCTAATTGCGATAAGCTTGCGTTACGGCCGTTAATCCAGGCTTTAGAGCCGCCATCAGCGCGTATAACACGGCGAATCACGCATTCGTGCAGTTCGTCGTATTCTTGCGATGTCAGCCATGCTAAGGCCTGTGGAGCGTCATCAAGGCTGAATTCAGCGGAAAGCTCTGCACGCTGTGCGCCATGTCGCACCATACTCACATCGGCGCGGGCGCCGGTTAAGCACAGCAAGGCATCAACTAATAATGATTTTCCTGCACCGGTTTCGCCAGTAACTACAGTGAAGCCAGGCGAAAAACCCAGTTCACTGGCGGAAACAACCGCAAAATCTTTTAAATTCAATTGCATTAACATATCGGCTATTTTGCCTGAATGTATAGAAAATTAAATAGGAATTTTCTTAAAATCGCTAAGGAATCTATGTCAATTTGAGATTGTGCCCAATAAGTAGCTAGAATATTAAGGCTAAATCGCTAATTTAGAATCTAAATACCAATGATTGAATTGTGCAGTACCTGTTTGAACCGCGAATACCAGCTTACTAGTACCTTGCCCTATATTGCATTAACCTTGCAAGCGAGGTTGAATGTCAGCTACAACTTAGTATTGTTTGGTGAAAAAGATCATAGCGATACTGTTTCATTCATAAAAAGCCTCAATGCGCCGCGCATGACCATATACAGTCACCCACGCAATTTATGGTTTGAGTCAATTTGTAAGAATATTGCGCATTTATCGAGTTCGGCTGATTATGTGGTCAATCTTGATTGTGATCAGGTGATTACAGCTCAGGATATTGACAGTATTGACACCACAACATTTTGGCATCGATGGTCACAAAATGGCGTGACTGCTATGCAGGATGGAACCTTTGGCTGTATGGGCATGCCTTCAGCTGATTTTAAAACACTTGGCGGATATAACGAGCAATTACTTCCCATGGGCCATGCCGACAAGGACTTATTGACCCGATGGCATACGGTTCATCAAAAGCCCTATGTAACAACGCTACCAACCATCAATTTAATGGCTATTCAAAATACCAAAGAGCAAGGCATCCAAAATATTAATGCCAGTTTTAAGGGCATGAATTGGCTAGAAATGAATTTTGCGAATGCCGCCTCAGCGATTGAGCAGTTAAATCGACTTGGGCCGTGCCGAACTTCAAAAGCGAATTTATCAGTCCTTAAATTGCTTTACAGTTCTTGAATAAGCCTCGTTTGCCCTTATAGTAGCACTATGATTTCTACACTTGACCCGCGCGCCAGCCGCTTATTGCAGGCATTAATTGCCCAGCATATTCGTGACGGCGAGCCGGTTGCCAGTAAATCGCTGGCCAAATTGGCAGGGCTGGAAGTTAGCTCAGCCACAATTCGTAGCATCATGGCGAATCTAGAACAGGTTGGGTTATTAGCCGCGCCGCACACCTCGGCAGGCCGAATACCTACTTCGCAGGCCTATCGGCTTTTTGTTGATTCTCTCTTAGAAATAGAGCCATTGCGGGAAACCGAGATAAATCGCCTGCGTGAGCAGATGATGCCCGGTGTGAGCACGCAGCAATTATTGGCGCAAGCCAGTGAAGTGTTGTCCTCAATGAGCCAGTTTGTTGGCGTGGTTACTATGCCGCAGCGTGGTCAATCAGCATTCAAGCATATCGATTTTGTGATGCTAGACGATAACCGCATATTAGTTATTCTAGTATTTCCCGATAATGTGGTGCAAAACCGGATTGTGCAATTGCCGCGGGCATTTTCTGCGCAAGCCCTGCAGCAAACTGCCAACTATTTGAATCAGCATTTTACTGGGCTAAGTTTTGCTCAGATTCAGCAGCATTTATTAGCTGATATGCAGCAGACCAAATCTGAAATGGATCAGCTGATGAATTCGGCATTGGAAATATCCCAACAATTAATGGTGCAAGAAAACAAGCCGAACGAGATGCTACTGACTGGCCAAACACGCTTGATGGGTATGAGCGGCATGGCCGATATGGACCGCCTGCGCAGCTTGTTTGAGGCCTTTTCCCAGAAACGCGAGATTCTTGGCTTGCTCGACTCCTGCTCCAACGCGCAGGGCATTCGGGTGTTTATTGGCGAAGAAAGCGGCTTGGCGCCGTTGCAGTCCTGTACCGTGATCACCGCGCCATATTCCAGCCAAGGCCGTGTATTAGGCGTTTTAGGCGTTATTGGGCCAACGCGCATGCCGTATGAGCGCGTTATTCCAATTGTAAAAGCCACTGCCGATTTACTCGGCGATGCCTTGAAACTGGCGTAGCCATCCCCCATATTATTTGAGTGCCCAATTGTCGGGCGATTTTTTATGGACGCATTATGCACTCAAACAACGAATCTTCAGAATCCCAAGAAGCCGGCATAGGTGCCGAACTCGATGCCCAGCAACAGCTTTTGGCTGAGCTTGAGCAGTTAAAAGCTGCTGTGGCTAATATGCACGAAGAGCGCTTGCGCGAGCGTGCTGAGCTAGAAAATCAACGCAAACGCTTGGTGCGCGATGTTGAGATGGCGCGTAAATTTGCCAATGAACGTTTGCTCGGCGATTTATTACCGGTATTCGACAGCTTAGACGCCGGTTTAATAGCGGCAGGCAATGAAGCCAGCCCGTTACGCGATGGCTTGGAACTAACCTTTAAACAATTATTGAAAGTAGCTGCTGATAATGGCTTGCAGCAAATTGATCCAGTGGGCCAAGTGTTTAATCCAGAGCATCATCAAGCCATTAGCCACGCCCCAGCCGGTGATGCAGCTCCAGATTCAGTGGTGCAGGTATTTCAAAAAGGCTACTTGCTGAACGAACGCTTGCTGCGCCCAGCACTGGTAGTTGTGGCGGGTGCTTGAAAAATTTAAAAACGGACATATTAAGTATTCATGGCGCAAGACGCCGCACACAAAACATTTAGGAGATTGATCATGGGTAAAATTATCGGTATTGACTTAGGCACCACCAACAGCTGCGTTTCTGTGATGGAAGGCGGCGTGGCCAAAGTGATTGAAAACTCGGAAGGTGATCGCACCACGCCATCGATTGTGGCATTCACCAAAGACGGTGAAGTGATTGTTGGCGCATCGGCTAAACGCCAAAGCGTGACCAACCCAAAAAATACGTTCTATGCTGTGAAGCGCTTAATTGGCCGTAAATTCACCGATGCCGAAGTGAAGAAAGACATTGGCTTAGTGCCATACAGCATTGTGGCGCATGAAAACGGTGATGCCTGGGTACAAACCTCGGACGGCAAATTGATGGCAGCCCAGGAAATTTCGGCGCGTATCTTAGAAAAAATGAAGAAAACCGCTGAAGCCTATTTGGGCGAAGCAGTAACCGAAG
>JAYTOD010000247.1:0-2606 GCA_043747995.1 Arenimonas sp. | reverse complement strand
CACCACACGCTCTGCCCCAGCATTCAGAAGCGCAGCAACATGTTCGCGATTACGAATACCGCCACCGGCTTGAAGTCGCAGCCCACTGTGTTGCTTAATATCAGCAACCAGTTGATGCAAACTAAAGCCACCCAAACGAGCCGCATCTAAATCTACTAGGTGCAAAATCTGCGCACCTTGTTCGGCATACTGTATGGCTTGCTGAAGCGGTGTTAATGGGTAGGTGGTTTGCTGTTGGTAATCGCCTTGTTTCAAGCGCACCACCTGTCCATCACGTACATCAATGGCTGGAATGAGAGTAAAACTCATACTGAAATGCCCAGAAAATTTTCCAACAGTGTTTGCCCTTGTGGGCCAGAGCGCTCTGGGTGAAACTGCACGCCATAAAAATTTTCTGATGCCACCGCCGCGCAAAATGCTTGGCCGTGTGTTGATTGCGCAATACTATTTTCATCCAATGCAGCCGCATAGGAATGCACGAAATAAAAGTCGGCGCCATCAATGCCTTTGAATAATGGGTTTTCGCGTGTGCTTTGCACTGAATTCCAACCCATATGCGGCACCCGAATGCTGGGCGCATTCGCGAGACGTTTAATGCTGCCTTTGAAAATACCTAAACAGGCTTGCTCGGATTCATCGGATGATTGATACAAGATTTGCATACCTAAGCAAATACCCAACAGCGGTTGTTTGAGTGTCCGAATAACCGGCGCTAAGCCTTGCTGTTCAATAGAATGCATGGCTGAGCTGGCTGAGCCCACACCGGGCAAAATAACATGGCTTGCCGCGGCAATTGTTTCACTATCGGTACTGAGCTGGCAGCTGGCGCCTAAGCGCTTAAATGCCGATTGCAGCGATGTGTAATTGCTGCCACCAGTGCTAAGCAACACAACATTGGCCATTACAACATGCCTTTAGTACTTGGCAGCGTATTGCTAGTAATGGCAATCGCTTGCTTTAACACCCGTGCAAACGCCTTGAAGCACGCTTCAATCATGTGGTGGGTATTGTTGCCGCGTACGCTCATATGAACAGTAAAACCAGCAGCCTCAGACACTGACTGAAAAAAATGCGGCACCAGTTCGGTCGGCAAACTGCCAATGCTTTCGCGCGGAAAATGGCCGATAAATTGAAAATAGCCACGGTTGCTGATATCTAACAATACCTCGGCGCTGGCTTCATCCATTGGCACACTAAAGCCATAACGGGCAATGCCAAATTTATCGCCCAAGGCTTGCTTTAAGGCTTGACCGAGTGCAATCGCACAATCTTCTACAGTGTGGTGCTCATCAATATGGGTATCGCCCACGCAGTTTAGTTGCAAGGAAATGCCAGAATGTTTGCTGAGTTGTTCAAGCATGTGATCAAAAAAGCCGATGCCAGTGCTTATTTGGATCGGGCTTGTGCTGTCCAGATTTATGCTTACACTGATTTGTGTTTCATTGGTATTGCGAATGACACTGGCTAAGCGTGGTTGACTGAGCATGTCATCGGCAATATCCAGCCAACTAACTTTGCCAAGAAGTAGCTTATAGCCTTTACAACCTAAGTTTGCGGCTAATTGCAGGTCGGTTTCACGGTCGCCAATCACTGCACTGCTTGACCATATAATGTTGGAATCTTTGAGGTAGTTCACCAATAAACCGACATGCGGTTTGCGAGTGGGAGCATTTTCATGCTCAAAACTACGGTCAATTAAGATGTCGTCAAACTGAATACCTTGCGACGATAAAATCTGCAATAACAGATTCTGTACAGGCCAAAAATCCGCTTCTGGAAATGATTCGGTGCCAAGCCCATCTTGGTTACTAACCATCACAAAGCGATAACCAGCTTGTTTGAATTTTTGTAAAGCAGTAATAGCGTGCTCAACCAACTGAAATTTCTGCAAGCTATCCACTTGGAAGTCATCCGGCTCTTTAATTAAAGTGCCATCACGGTCAATAAATAGTATTTTTTTCATATGGTATTCATTACAAACTATTTTGCGCTAATAGGGTTAAAAGACGAGTATTTTCGGCATCAGTGCCAATGCTAATTCGCAGGCACGATTGTAAGGCTGGGTATTGTTGCATGGCGCGTACCACAATGCCATTGTCTTGCAGTAATGCGTTCACTGCGCCTGCATCATAGAAGGTAACCAACAAAAAATTCGCTTGCGAATCGAATACGCGTTGCACAGTTGGAAGTGCACGTAATTGTTCAGCAAGCATATTTCTTTGCGTAATGGTGCTGTCGATTTGTTGGCGAGTCTGCTGAAGGTTTTGTTCAGAAAATACCTGCACAGCTAGTTCAGCACTGGGCTTAGCAATGGGGTAGGGTGCTTGGCAGGATTTCAGCACAGCAATTAGTTCAGGGTTTGCGATTACGCAACCAATCCGTGCACCAGCTAAGGCAAGTGCTTTTGATAGGGTGCGCAGCACCACTAAGTGACTGTATTGGTTAATCAGCTCAATGGCAGATGCTTGTTGCGAATATTCGCCATAGGCTTCATCAATAACCACTACGCATTTGCCTTGAAGGGCGCATAGTATTTTTTCCAAGTCAGTTGCTTGCAGTGCTTGCCCGGTGGGATTAGCGGGCGAACACAGAAACAAAATCTTGCA
>JAYTOD010000246.1:0-5058 GCA_043747995.1 Arenimonas sp. | reverse complement strand
ACATTGGCATTGCTTAAATCGAGGTATTTGCCGAGGATACGTTCAAACTCATTGTGCACGGTGCGAAAAAAAACCTCGCTATGCCAGAGCGTATCATCGGCATCAAAGCCCACCAATTTCAGCACAATGCACTCCTTAAGCTAAAGCGATTACGGTTCGCGCCACAAACGCGCACCTAAGAAAATCAGCCGTAATTGTAAAACAAAATGCTCAACCAACTCTTTTTCGCTTTGTTTTTGGTCAGCAGGCAAATCCATAATATCGTTGGCGGCATTGAGCATGGTGCTTACCACTAAGCTGCAAATTAGCTCTAAGGTTTGGCTTGATAAGCCGGGCACCGTGCCTAAATCGCGTAAATCCTGGGCCATTTCATGGATGAAATGCTCTTCTTCGCGCCGAATGGCCCTTCGAATCACTGGCGAACCGCCACTGCGCTCACCCACAATGAATGCAAATTCCCGTTTATTTTGCTCAAGATAGCGCTTATAGATAAGCACCGAATTACGCAACATATCTTTTGGTGGTATGCCGCCACGACGCGCTTCACGCAATATTCGCCGCAAAGTAACCCCGCCCTGCTCCACTAAAGCCAAACCAAGCTCGTCCATGTCCTTGAAATGTCTATAAAAAGAGGCAGGCACAACGCCAATCTCACGGGTTACTTCACGCAAGCTCAAGGATGTGAAACCACGCCCAGTACTCACCAAGTTCAACGCAGCTTGCATGAGTTGCTGGCGCGTCTGTAGCTTACGGACATCACGGCGTATAGGGGCAACTACGGGAGTGCTAGGAATGGGTGTTGACAAGGTTAAAGCCATTATTAGATGAATTAAGTATAAACACTCGGCATTATTGCGCAATGACTGTTTGACATTATAAATTATTTGAGTAAACATATGTTTACTTTAATTAATTGATGTGATCATGAACACACAACCGTTAAGCGCATTTTGGCAAATTCCTTGGCTTAAACCTCTGAATGATGCACCCGCTTGGAATCGATTGGTACAGAGCGTTAGCCCACTTTGGTCTTTAACTGAAATTCGCGCCAAGGTGCGACGGGTTGAATGGGAATGTGCCGATGTATTTAGTCTTTATCTAAAGCCCAATCATTTATTTAAAGGCTTCAAACCCGGACAGCACATAGCCTTGCAGTTAGAGCTTAATGGTGCACGCAAAGCCCGCTACTTCAGCCTTTCCAATGCGGTCAAAGGCAATGGCGAACTACGCATAAGTATTAAAATTAATCCTACTGGCAGCGTTTCTAAAGCCGCTAGTTTGCTCAAGCCCGGCCAGATTGTACGGATTAGTCAGGCCAGTGGTAGTTTTGCTAGCGGCCCAACTGAACGGCCCATTTTGTTGGTTTCAGCGGGTAGTGGGATTACCCCTATGCTGTCTTTATTGCACAGCTGGTCTCAATTAACCGATAAACCAAAAGTCGTTTTGGTACACACTTGCCAATCAGCTGGGCAGCTTATTTTGGCCCAAGAATTGCAAACACTTGTTCACTCATGGCCAGAGCTTCAAGTTCATACGCATTTCAGCGCCGAGCAAGGACGCATCAGTATTGAACAACTCACTGATTTGGTCCCAGATATTGCAGATCGACAAACCTACTTATGCGGATCAACACCATTTATGGCTAAGATTCAAAACTATTTTGAGCAACACGGCTTAAGTGACCAGCTTGAGCAGGAATACTTTGGGCAGCTGAGTTTCAGCGCTGACCCAAATGCCGAGCAATTCACCATATTCAATGCTGATGCACAGGCCAGCTTCGATGCCATGAATGGCCAAAGCTTGCTGGAAGCGGCTGAATCTGCCGGCCTGAAACCGACACATGGCTGCCGACGTGGCATTTGCATGAGCTGTCAGTGTAAAAAAATCAGTGGCGTAGTGATGAATCAGCTAACTCAAACTGCGTCCAGTAACGATGAAGAATGGATTCAACTGTGCGTCTCTACACCACTTAGCAACCTACAACTAGAGCATTGATTTTATGATGAAGAAAATTCGATTAGAAGGCCAGCAACTTGCCGATTTTCAAGCCGAGCTTGATCTAGTTCGCCAAAACACTATGCAAGGTGTGGGTGCGGCGGATGCAAAATATATTCGTAGAGTACGCCGTGTTACGCAAATTAGCGCCATCACCGGTCGCAGTTTATTGATGTTTGGCATTGGCCCTATTAGCTGGGTGGCTGGCATTTTATCGCTTGCGCACGCAAAAATTTTAGAGAATATGGAATTAGGCCACAACATATTGCATGGCCAATACGACTGGATGAATGATCCTGAATTCAATTCCAAAACCTACTCATGGGATATGGTCTGTGCGCCCTCAGACTGGCGCAAAACGCATAACATCGAGCATCACAACTACACCAATATTTTGGGCCTTGATAACGACTACGGCTACGATTTATTCCGCCTAACCCCAAAACAAAAATGGCAGCCGGCTAACCTATTGCAGCCCTTTAGCTATTTGGTGTTAGCCACCCATTTCCAATGGGGCATTGCCATCCAAGATTTAAAATTAGGCCGCCTGTTCAAAGGCCGAATGAAATGGGCGCAATTAAAAGAATCAGCCAAACCGTTTATCAAGAAAGCCAGTTCGCAATTGGTGAAAGATTATGTGTTGTTTCCGCTGTTGGCTTTCTGGCAATGGCCGCGCGTGTTGCTAGGCAACCTGATTGCCAACGGCATACGCAATGTGTGGACCAACGCCATTATTTTCTGTGGGCACTTCACCACCCATGCGCACGCGTTCACCCGCGAAGAAGCGCGCAATGAATGCCGCGGCTTATGGTATTTGCGGCAAATTCAAGGCTCCAGCAATTTGCAAGGCGGCCGTTGGTTTCATATTCTCACTGGGCATTTAAGCCATCAGATTGAGCACCATTTATTTCCCGATATGCCGGCGCGTCGCTACACCGAAATTGCTCCGCAGGTGCAAGCTATCTGTGAAAAATATGGTGTGCACTACAACACCGGTGGCTTCTGGAAACAGTATTTTGGTGTGCTGTATCGCATTGGGCGTTATGCGTTTCCGAATAAACGCCCGGTGCTTGTTAATGCATAAAGTGCGAATTAAACATTAATTGTTTTGAATGTTTGAACGCGATTTGGTGATTTTCGCCTGTGCCGCATCTACGTTTGCATCATTTGTGCCGATAGCGACTTGCGAGCCTGCATCAACGATGGTAATTATATTGCCGGGCGTCATTCCCCGGCCAAGTTCCATGGTCAGGGTTAGCGGTTTATGCATGCGCTTGCCAGTAGGCATACCTGTTGCAATATCTCGCGGACTTACGATTGCATACATCAACGACATATCTTGCATTGAAACCTTACCTCTAGCATCACAGGCTTGAACTGTGTAATTTCCAGCTGCCAATTTCGGCACCACACACGCGCCATTCATGCATTGCACAATCTGCGATTCGCCTTTTACATCTTCAATTTTAAGGTACATATTAGTAGCTGCTAAGCTAAGCACTGGCAGTAGCAATAAAGCAAGTGCCAAGAGGGAAAGTCTAAAGTTTTTCATAGGTCATTCTCCAATTGAGTAGTGTATTTATTTTTCAGGTTTTTGGTACACATGCACAAAGCGATCAGTCTTGCCTTTAATAGCAGAGTTGAACACGCTTAAGCTACGCTCATCATCTTTATTACGCAATACATCAATCGCACCCACCCATTGCAAGCCACGCGCTTTCAATTCAGCAATGGCGTATTGTTCATCAATGCGATGCAGTTCTTTGCTATCGGTAATACCACTATCGGTTTTGGCTGAATGATCCACAATCAAAAATCGACCGCCGGGTTTTAGCGCCGCCACAATTTGATCAATGAATGCAACGTTATCGATTTTCGGCCAGCCGCCTTCGGCATCATCATAAAACAAATCGTGATACGACATAACAATCAGCGCACCATCCAAACTGTTGGCCGTTAAACCTAAACTCTCACTCGGCACCACGCTGTATTGCACATTCGGCAATCGATTATCGGCCAAGCGCGCGGCCAAGAATTTTTTGGTGAACGCATCATACGGCCCGTTATTTATCAGCAGCACTTTGCCTTTCTTGCCGACTACGCCAGACAATATTTCGCTGTAGTAACCACCACCACCGAATACATCGGCAATCAGCATGCCTTTCTTAAAACCCGCCAATTCCAGCACCTGTTGCGGTTTGTCGCGCGCATCGCGTTCGCGATCTAAAGCACTGCGCTCAGGATTGGCCAAAGCCTTGGCAATATCTTTCTCGCTAGATGCGAAGGCCGGCTGTAGGCCCGAAAGCAGCAACCCGGCCAGAAGCAAAAGTTTGTGTGCTGTGCGCATAAGTCCTCCGTGTTTTGATAAGGGTATGCCTCAACGGCGGGAATGTCGAATGCTGGTTCTGCGAACATAAAAAACCGCCCGAAGGCGGTTTTTCAATACAGAAATAATTAATTACATCACCCACACTTGCTATACCCGCAATTCAAACACGTCTGACAACCGTCCATCAACACCAGTGCTTTGTTGTTGCACTTGTAGCACATGCTTGCGGTGGGTGGGAAAGTGGCGCCCTCGCTGGATTCCGATGCTGCCTCGTCGGCGTTTGCGCGCCCAGCATCCACAGCGAGGTCGCCCTCAGGAGACTTTTTTTTGGTACGGTTCTCATAAGCCGTGCGCTTGTCGGCAATCATCTGCCGTTGCGCGTCGCTGAGTTCCGGATCGATGATCATGCCAATCGATTTCAAGTGCTCTTCCACCACCGAGCCAATTTCGGCCACGATTGATGGCATATACACGCCGCCGGCTTTGAAGTAGCCACCGCGCGGGTCAAATACCGCTTTCATTTCTTCAACAAGGAAGGTGACGTCGCCGCCCTTGCGGAACACTGCGCTCATGATGCGAGTGATGGCAACCACCCACTGGAAGTGGTCCATGTTCTTGGAATTGATGAACACTTCGAACGGACGACGCAATTCGTAGTCGGTGCCCGGGTTCAGCACAATGTCGTTGATGGTCACGTACATAGCGTGTTCCACCAACGGCGATTTAATTTTGTA
>JAYTOD010000245.1:0-3635 GCA_043747995.1 Arenimonas sp. | reverse complement strand
CGTGCAACGAATGCGTCTAAACAATCTTGTTTGCCTTCGCGGACTAAGCATTTTTTGCCTTGCTGTAAGATGGCCATAATTTCATGGGTGTTGCGATCAGGAAATAAGTCGGCTAATGCCACACGCGTACTCTCTGGCCGAATGTTCAGCAAGTGGTGGCTTGATACATACACGCCATAGTGATTACGTCGTATGTTCATAAAGGCTTCAGATTTTAATTGTGTGTTCATGGTTCTACTGTATCGAACTTAGAACTGAAATCTACAAGAATTTTTCTTGGTTTTTAAAATCAGTTAATTTGGAATATTCCCGATTAAAATTAGTGGCTTACTGCTTTATAAGCCAAAACAAGGGCAATTAAGCCAATCGCAACACTACCCACAACATAGCTGCCGGCTATCAAATAATCGCCGCGCCGCAATAGAAAAAAGGTTTCCACGCCGAACGCAGAGAAAGTAGTGAAGCCGCCTAGAATGCCAGTGAATAAAAACAAGCGAAGGTTGGGCGACATCAAGTTATGCTTTTCACCTAAGGCAAATAATGCTCCAGCCATTAAACAGCCCAACACGTTAACGCTAAAGGTGGGCCATGGAAATTTTTCCTGCACAGTGTATGGCATTAGCCAGCCAGACATTACAAAGCGCGCGCAGGCTCCAATGCCACCACCCAATGCCACTAACAGCCATATCATCATTTTCTTATTCCCGCTATCAGCCCACGGTTTAAACCGTGGGCTATAGCATAAAAATTATTCTTCTTTCGCAATAAATTTATAAATAACGGCACCAATAATGGCACCCACAATTGGCGCTAGCCAGAATAGCCACAATTGCGAAGTGGCCCAATCGCCGACAAACACAGCAACGCCAGTGCTGCGCGCTGGGTTTACCGAAGTATTGGTGACTGGAATGGAGATTAAGTGAATTAAGGTTAAGCATAAACCGATGGCGATAGGAGCAAAACCAGCTGGCGCGCGTTTATCGGTGGCACCCATAATTACCAACAAGAAAAATGCAGTCATCACCACTTCGGTGATTAGCGCCGCTTGCATGGAATAACCGCCCGGCGAATGATCACCAAAGCCGTTTGAGGCAAAGCCTGCGGCCACATTGAAATCGGCCTTACCGCTGGCAATTAAAAACAACACGCCACCAGCCGCAATGCCGCCGATCACTTGCGCAAGAATGTATGGGAGCAGTTGATTAGCAGGAAATCGCCCGCCAGCCCATAAACCCACCGATACCGCCGGATTCAGATGGCAGCCGGAAATATGGCCAATGGCAAACGCCATGGTAAGCACCGTTAAACCAAACGCCAACGATACACCTACAAAGCCAATACCAAGATCTGGAAAGCCGGCAGCTAAGACAGCGCTACCACAGCCGCCCAACACCAACCAAAAAGTGCCGAACGCTTCGGCCGCGTATTTACGTGAATTACTCATATGGTATTTCTCCCAAGCCGTATAAAAATGGATTATTTTTTACGTGATTTTGGCGCATCTTTCAATACAAAGGTCACTTTCATTGAAACGCGATATTCAACAACTTTGCCTTTGTTAACCACCACTTTTTGATCTTTTACCCAAGCGCCGGTTACATCATGCAGTGAATCGGCAGCACGTGAAACGCCGTGTGACACAGCATCTTCGAAACTTTTTTTACTGGAAGAAATCACTTCGATAACTTTTGCAACTGACATAACCTGCTCCTGTGAGTGTAAAATATTTTGTTACGCCGCCTATCAAATCTATCGACAATAGTTTTATAAAAAGCGACTTAGCAAAGTAAGGTACTTAATATAATACGCCTTATTTTATGCGAACCATTTTATGTTGTCATGTGCATGTATCTGCCCACCGCTAAGCACACGGCAACATACGCCAGCTCGCCAATCGGGCGTTAATGCGGCGGTTAAGCCTTGATGTTGTTCATCCATGCGATGGCAGGGATCAGTTTCTACGGTGATTTGCAATTGCACATCGCCAATCTGCAATATTTTTCCCACATCTTCAGCACTGAATTGCATCCCGCTAACTAAAATATTAGCGCGGCGCGTAGTCCATGGCAGTTCAACGCCAAGCTCGGCACACGCCGTTTGCCACGCTTCAAGGCTTAGTATGGTCACTTGCCGTTTGCCGGGCTTGCCGCGCGTATCGGGAACCACGCCTTGTTCACAGGTAATTTCTACGCTGCCAATTTCAGTCATCGGGGCTTTGGGGGTTTTTCGGTAGGCGATGGATTGAACATGCGCCTGTGCGCCTAAGATATTCATAACGTTTGAATCTCCAGTTTACGAAACTTGATAGCGCCACTGCCCCACTGCAAAGCAAGAAAGCCCTCAGCCAGCTTACTATCTTCAATATCAACTGTGGTAACGCCATTAAGCACTAGTTTTAAATGTGGACCATTCGCGGTGATTTCATAGGTATTCCACTTGCCACCCGCTTTAGGCATGGGTATAGGTGATTTGGCAATCAGAACAATTCCGCCAGTTCCGTAGCTTGGGTCTGGGCGTTGGTCGAAAATATTGGCTTCGTAACAATTTTCAGCCATGATGTTTTGCGGATCTTGGCAACGAAAAAATATCCCGCTGTTGGCGTCTTCGCTGGCCCAAAATTCAACCGTCAGTCGAAAGTTTTTGTATGGTGATTTTGTAACCAAATAAGCGTACGTTGAATTGCTTTTATTAGCCTGAATATCGTTTTCAGTAGCCTGCCAATTGGCTTCGCCAACCTGATTGAAATTTTCAAGTCCATTGCCGCCATCAATCAATAAAGATGTGTTTTTATGGTGGCTGTTTGATGCACAAGCTGAAAGACTCGTCGTGAATAGTGCCAGCGATACAATGAATAGTGAATTACGCATATGTGCTCATTATTTACTTATTATTGTGAAATATCCGCTTCCAAAATGGCTATCAATTTTTCCGAAGCGGCCAAAATTTCTTTATGGTAAGAGGTCATATTATCGTAAGCCAGGATGCGTAAATTTTGCACATTCCGGTACTGCGGGTCTTGTTTTAATGCCGGCCAAGCGGCGTTATACAGCATCAGGTAGTCCTTCGAGAATTCTCCTTCATATTTTCCTTTATCGGACACGAATAGAAGGCCCGCTATCGGCGGCAAACCGGCTTCTTCAAAGCGCAGCAGTTCACTGTCATTGGCTCGGCGCATGCGATCCGGTTGGCCGTCAATGTCAGCCAGGCCGCCTTTCAAAATGCTGGCATATTCGACGATGGCGGCCTGTACTTTGGGATTGGGTATCAGCTGTATATCGCCGGTATCGATCAGTGCATAGACATTGCCGACGACTGGTCGAGGATCAGAAAACCAACCGCTACGCCATTGCAACCATACCATCGCATCCCTGCCGTTCAGCGATTGTCGATTGTGTAAAGCTTCGATTAATTGGGCGGTAACGTTCCGTAATTGAGCATCGGTAGCAATGGCTTTTTGGTAGGTAGCACGGGTTTGCATTGCATCTGTGAGTACTTGTTGTTGATAAGCTGCGCCGCGAATATCGTTTTCACGCCCTTGCCACCAAGTTTGCAATCCAATAGCGACTAGAATACCGGCTACAACGACAATAAGTTCGGCAAAGAACCAGCGCAAGCGTTGCGGCCAGAGTGATTTA
>JAYTOD010000244.1:0-5945 GCA_043747995.1 Arenimonas sp. | reverse complement strand
GCAGTTTTTTTGGGCGTAGGTTGCTTTGCTACTGGCATTGGGAAGCTACTAAGAAAGACGCTTGAATACGCTTACTATACATCCTTTAATCCGTATAGCGCTTCACCAATAAGCCCAGCATTTCCTGCGCAATGCTGGCGCCAGCTAATGCGGTGATTTCGGCATGGTCAAATGGCGGCGAAACTTCCACCACATCCATACCAACCACATTTATGCCAGTTAAGCCGCGAATGAGCTCTAAGGCCACATGCGTATTAAAACCACCAACCACTGGCGTTCCGGTGCCTGGTGCGTAGGCGGGGTCGATGAAGTCGATGTCGAAAGTCACATAACATTTGTTGTTGCCAACTCGTTGTTTGATAGCAGCAACGGCTTTTGCTACGCCGTGTTCGTGCAGCCAGCGCGCATCCAGCACTTGGTAGCCATGCGTTTCATCGTTATAGGTGCGCATGCCAAGCTGAATAGAACGCGACGGATCGACAATACCATTTTTAGCCGCTTGATAAAACATCGTTCCGTGATCAATGCGATTGCTGTCGTCTTTCCACGTATCGCAATGCGCATCGAAATGGATGAGCGAAAGCGGCCCGTGTTTTTTTGCCAAGCTTTGCAGAATAGGGTAACTGACGAAATGATCTCCACCGAGCGTTAGGGGTATCACATTCGCCGCAGTAAACTTGTCATACGCTTCTGTAATCATTTTTGGCGCATCGGCAATATTGCCAGAGTCAAAAAATACATCGCCCCAATCAATCACATTGAGTTTGTCAAGTGGGTCAACACTCCATGCATACGGCTGACACCAGGCCAGCATAGTGGATGCTGCGCGAATAGAGCGCGGTCCGAAACGCGTACCTGGCCGGCCTGTGGTAGCCACGTCAAATGGCACACCAATAACAGCAACATCTACGCCGCTTAAATCTTTTGTGTAACGGCGGCGCAGGAAGCTGGTGATGCCTGAATAAGTGGGTTCGGCTTGGCTGCCATATGGCGAAATGCGCGTAATAGCTAAATCGGTTTGGCTGGGTGTTGCGGGCGATTGTTCATTTGATGACATGATGGGCTCCAGGCTAAGCAGTCCACTCGTCGTTCCTTGCGCGAAGCAATCGCCGGGACGAGCGTCACCGGTCTTGCGTGTATAGTTATTTCATGGTCGGCATGCTGAACTCAGCGCCAGCACGAATACCGGTTGGCCATCGCGCAGTAATGGTTTTCAGACGCGTGTAAAAACGCACGCCATCGGTGCCATGCATGTGCAATGGGCCGAACAAGGAGCGCTTCCAACCACCGAAACTATGGAACGCCATTGGCACTGGAATCGGTACATTGACGCCCACCATACCTACTTGAATAGTGTGGCAGAATTGGCGCGCGGCATCGCCGTCGCGGGTGAAAATTGCGGTGCCGTTGCCGTATTCGTGATCATTAATTAATTGGCAAGCAGTGTTGAAATCCGGCACACGTACAATGCAAAGCACAGGCCCGAAAATTTCTTCCTTATAAATTTTCATACTGGGGGTGACATGATCAAACAAGGTGCCACCTAGAAAAAAGCCTTGTTCATGGCCATTTACTTTTAAGCCACGACCATCAACCAAAACCGTTGCACCTTCTGCTACACCTGAATCCACATAGCTTTTGACTTTATCACGATGCACGCAAGTGATTAATGGGCCCATGTCTGGGTTGTCTTTATTGCCAGGGCCAACACGTAGATTTTCAACCAGCGGCTGTAGTTTTGCAATCAAAGCATCGGCCGCAGCATCGCCCACGCACACAGCCACTGAAATGGCCATGCAGCGCTCACCAGCTGAGCCATAACCCGCACCTAGCAAGGCATTAGCGGCTTGATCCATATCGGCATCCGACATAATTAGCATATGATTTTTAGCACCACCCAAGGCTTGCACACGTTTGCCAGCGGCTGATCCGCGCGCATAAATATATTCAGCAATCGGCGTTGAACCGACAAAGCTAATGGCTTGTATGCGTGGATCGTCGAGTAACACATCAACCGCTTCTTTATCGCCATGCACCACGTTAAACACACCATCTGGCAAACCGGCTTCTTTCAACAATCGAGCAAGAATTAGCGTTGGCGTAGGGTCGCGCTCGGATGGTTTCAGCACAAAGGTATTGCCACAGACAATGGCAATCGGGAACATCCACATCGGCACCATGCATGGGAAGTTGAACGGTGTGATGCCGGCCACTACGCCAAGCGGTGCGTATTCGCTGTAGCTATCAACGCCAGTGCCAACATTCATCGAATGCTCGCCTTTTTGAAGATGAGGAATACCGCAGGCAAATTCTACCACTTCCAAACCGCGGGTCAATTCGCCTTTGGCATCAGAAAATACTTTGCCATGCTCGTTAGTAATAGCCATAGCGATTTCATCAGCATGTTTTTCGAGCAGCTCTTTGTATTTAAACATCACTCGCGCACGATTTAACGGGGTAGTTGCTGCCCAAGCTGGGAATGCTGCTTGCGCCGATGCAATCGCGGCCTGCACATCGGCTACAGTAGCCAACGGAATGTGGCCTGTAACTTGTCCGGTGGCTGGGTTGAAAACGTCAGAAAAGCGTTGACTTTCAGCAGCAACTTCTTGCCCGTGAATAAAATGTTTAATCAAAGTGCTCATATCATTACTCTGGGTCTTTTTAAGCGTTCAACGCGTCGGCGGCAGAAACATAAGCTAAGCCCAGATCTTCGGCAACGGCTTTATAGGTCACTTTGCCAGCATGCACATTCAAACCATTAAGCAAATCAGCATTGGCAAGCAACGCGGCTTTTGCACCTTTGTTAGCAATTTGCACAGCATAGGGCAGGGTGGCATTGGTTAAAGCAAATGTGGATGTGCGTGCTACGCCACCGGGCATATTGGCCACGCAGTAATGAATCACGCCATCTACTTCATAGGTGGGTTCCTGATGCGTGGTGGCTTTCGAGGTTTCGAAACAGCCGCCTTGATCAATAGCAACATCAACTAAAACAGAACCGGGCTGCATCAAAGAAAGCTGTGCGCGCGAAATTAATTTAGGTGCTGCAGCGCCTGGAATTAGCACAGCGCCAATCACCAAATCGGTATGCGGCAAGCGTTCTTCAATGGCATCATGGCTTGAATAAATGGTGGTTAGGCGGTCACCATACAATTCATCTAAATATTTCAAGCGATCCAACGAGCGGTCAAGGATGGTTACATTAGCACCCATTCCCATCGCAATTCTGGCAGCATTGATGCCGACCACGCCACCACCAATGACTAACACTTCAGCAGGTTTAACACCCGGTACGCCGCCAAGCAAAACGCCAGAGCCACCTTGGGCTTTTTCTAATGCATGCGCGCCAGCTTGAATCGACATACGACCAGCCACTTCCGACATGGGCGCTAATAATGGTAAGCCACCTTTGCGATCAGTCACAGTTTCATAGGCAATAGCGGTGCAACCTGATGCTACTAAAGCTTTAGTTTGTTCAGGATCTGGCGCCAAATGCAAATAGGTATAAAGAATCTGACCAGGACGCAACATCGCACATTCAGCCGGCTGAGGTTCTTTCACTTTAATAATCATCTCAGCACGTGCAAAAATTTCTTTGGCGTCATCAACAATTTCTGCACCGGCTTTTTGGTATTGTTCATTGGTTAAACCAATCGATTTGCCACCGTCGCGTTGGACCATCACCTGGTGGCCATTGGCAACGAGTTCACGAGCGCCCGCAGGCGTAAGGCCAATGCGGTATTCGTGGTTTTTAATTTCTTTAGGTACGCCGATTAGCATGAGTGTGTGCTCCAAATTTTATAAAGGGTTTTAAGCAGTTTCTTTGATCGCGTCAGCAATTTTACTGAACAGTTCGTCAATATGGGATTTTTCAAGTATGAGTGGTGGTGAGAGTGCAATCACATCACCGGTAACGCGGATTAAAACGTCTTTATGATGATAACAATTGGTGAACACATCATACGCGCGTGCACCAGGTTTGCCAGCGCGCGGTGACATTTCAATTGCACCAATCAAGCCGAAGTTACGAATATCAATAACATTTGGTAAGCCTTTCAACGCATGAATGGCATCTTGCCAATAGTGTTCTAATTCAATGGCTTTTTCAAACAGGTTTTCTTCTTCGTAGATATCAATACTAGCCAAGGCCGCTGCACAAGCTAACGGATGACCTGAATAGGTATAACCATGGAACATATCAATCATATTCTCTGGAACTTTCATAAACTCTTGATGTATGGTGTCTGAAATAAATACCGCGCCCATCGGCACACAACCATTGGTGAGACCTTTGGCAGTAGTAATTAAATCGGGTGTAACATCAAAACGCTGGGCAGCAAAGGCTTTGCCAACACGACCATAGCCGGTAATCACTTCATCAAATATCAGTAATATTCCATACTTATCGCAGATTTCTCGGATTCGCTTTAAGTAGCCATCGGGTGGAATGATTACGCCGGCAGAACCAGCAATCGGCTCAATGATAACCGCTGCAATGGTACTGGCGTCATGCAGTGCAACCATCCGCTCTAAATCTTCGGCCAATTCTAATCCATATTGCGGCAAGCCTTTACTAAACGCGTTGCGCTCAATATCTAGGGTGTGGCGCATGTGATCAACGCCCGGCAATTGCGTGCCATACCATTTGCGGTTGTTGGGCAAGCCGCCCACCGAAATGCCACCGAAACCCACACCGTGGTAGCCTTTCTCGCGACCAATTAAGCGGGTGCGTTGGCCTTCGCCGCGCGCACGGTGATACGCCAAGGCGATTTTAAGTGCAGTATCCACCGATTCCGAACCAGAATTCGTGAAAAACACATGGTTCAAGCCGTCGGGCGCAATCTTGGCTAGGCGCTCTGCCAACACAAACGGCAGTGGATGGCCCATTTGAAATGTCGGCGCGAAATCGAGCGTGGCAATTTGCTGTTGTACCGCATCAACAATGCGTTTCCGGCCATGGCCAGCATTGCAGCACCATAAACCGCCGGTGCCATCTAAAATACTACGGCCATCGGTACTTTTATAATGCATACCTTCAGCGCTAGCCATAAGCCGCGGGTTTTGCTTGAATTGGCGATTGGCCGAGAACGGCATCCAAAAGGCATCCATATGCTCAGGATGCTGGGTTGCTTGCTGGTGATAATGCTCAGAATAAGACAATTTATCATTCATAATCAAGGCACGCGCTGGTTGGTTGAAAACACTATACAAGTGTTGAATAAAATTTACAATAGGGTTAAATGTAAATTATATTTACATATTGATTGACGATTTTGCGAATAAGTGTTAAATATTCAACATCACATTTGACACTTTTCTGAATTAATCATGGATCTGGGAATACGGCTTCAAGAAGTTCGTAACAAAAAAGGTTTGAGCCAGCGCGAGCTCGCCAAACGTGTTGGTGTTACCAACAGCACCATTTCGTTGATTGAGCAAAATAAGGTCAGTCCGTCAATTAGCTCTTTAAAAAAGGTCTTGGACGGCATACCCATTTCGCTGGCTGATTTTTTCACGGTAAATACCGATAAAAACAATGATTCGCCTTTTTATAGCAAAGACGAGTTGTTGGATATGGGCAATGGCACTATTCATTATTATTTGATTGGCCAAAACAAACCGCAACGGCAAATGTGCCTGTTACGCGAAGTGATGCCGCCGGGCTCGGATACTGGTAAAGAGATGCTTCATCATGAAGGTGAAGAGGGCGGCATTATTATTGAAGGTGAAATCGAATTAACGGTCGATAATCAGATTCGTGTGTTGGGCCCAGGCGATGCCTATTATTTTGAGAGTAAAACGCCGCACCGTTTTCGTAATGTAGGTAAAATTGATGCCATTCTGGTTAGCGCCAACACCCCTGCAACCTTTTAACCCTTTTATTCAGAGTATGTTATGAGCCAATCCTTAAGCCGTGCTGAGTGGGAAACTAAAGCCAAAGCACT
>JAYTOD010000243.1:0-11563 GCA_043747995.1 Arenimonas sp. | reverse complement strand
GAAAGTTTTTCACGCGAGTATTGGTCGTCTCGTTTATACCAAGACAACCAATTGCTGGTATTAGATTCCCAGCCCTCACGAATCACATCGTCTTGGTAGGTAGTATTGCCTACGATGTTGATATCGCGCAGGCGTGCGCCTTTACCTTCAGTTACATTAATGCTGATATCAACTCGGTTACGGTCAATTTCTTTGACGGTGGGCTCGATGCTAACGCTGTATTTGCCTTTATTATTGTATTGGCGAATCAATTCCTGCGTAACGCGGTCAAGATTCAGGGGGTTGTAAGTTTCGCCTTCACTCAAACCGATACCTTTCAGGCCTTTCAATAAATCTTCGGTTTTAATTTCTTTATTGCCTTTTAGTGTCAAGGTGTTGATTGATGGGCGTTCCACCACATGCACCACTAAAATATTGCCTTGTCGTTCAAGGCGAATATCACTAAAAAATCCGGTTTTGTATAAAGCGCGAATCGCCTCTGTGGTTTTGGTAGAGTTTACCTGATCACCTTTTTCAATCGGCAAATAGGTATATACCGTACCAGCTGAAATACGCTGCAAGCCATCCACACGAATATCGCTGGCGGTGAATGGTTCTAAATTTTGAGCGAAAACTGGCTGGCACAATGCAGTGGCCAATGAAATACACAACAAGCTTTTGCGAAGAGTAGTAGGGGTCATTAGGATTCCAAACGAGAGCACATAGGTGAATTAGGAAATGATACGAAAAAAATCGTTATAAATGGCTATTCCGAACAAGCCAAACAGTAAAACCAAGCCGATAGTTTGGCCAACTGCTTGAACGGACTCGGACACCGGTTTTCCGGTAAGCCATTCTAAAACGAGGTAAAAAAGATGCCCGCCATCTAAAACGGGTATCGGTAGTAGGTTCATGATACACAATGCCAAGGAAATCGCGGCTAAAAAAGCCAAAAATGCCGAAAATCCCCAGGCTGCTTGATTGTCTGCGGCCTTGGCAATACTGATTGGCCCAGATAAGTTATTGATTGATGCCGAGCCGGTTAATAAGCGGCGAATGACGGATAAACTATCAGACGCCATACCGTAGGTTTTTGTGATGGCAATTGGCAAGGCTTCGGCAATGCCATATTGAATGGTTTTAGTGGCCTGAATGCTACCAATGCCCAAGCGCCATTGATTCTTGCCGTCTTGTTGAACCAGCTTCGGCGCTATCAAGAAGTTAAGTAACTGATTGCCCCGATAAACCTCAATCTGTAAATTCTCACCCAGTTTGGCTTGTTTATTAAGCACGTCGGGTATTTGCTGAAATGATTGCACTGTTATGGAATTAATTTTACTGATCCGATCGCCAGCCAATAATATCTGGCTGGAAGCGCCGTCAGGCTGAACCATGCCAATCACCGGGCTTGGGTTCATAAAATAGGGTGTGAAGCCCATTGCTTGCAGTAATTTACTTTGGTCAAAATCCGCATCGAGGCGGTTGAGTTGCAATTGATGGGTTTGTTGCTGGCCGGAAGCATTTGCAACATCAATGCTAAGCGCACGTCTATCCATAGCAGCCAAGGCCAACAAAGGCATCGCATCGTTCCATGTTCGAATCGGTTTGGCGTCAATCGCAACAATTTCATCAGCAGTAACGAAACCAGCTTGCGCAGCCAAGCCTTGCGATGGGCCGAGTAAAGGCCGAAGCTCGGTGCTGCCTAAGGTGAGTGAAAGCCACAATAATAAAATGCACAAAATAAGATTGGCCATTGGCCCTGCAGCAACAATAGCAAAGCGCTTTTGCACCGATTGCCGATTAAACGCAAATGCCTGCATAGCTTGCGGAACCTCATGCTCGCGCTCATCGAGCATTTTTACATAGCCGCCCAGTGGAATCAGGGCGATTTGGTATTCAGTACCGTTTTTACCGATTTTTTTATACAGCGCCCGGCCAAAACCTATTGAGAAGCGCTCAACATGCACGCCACACATGCGCGCCACAATGAAATGCCCCCATTCATGCACTGTGACTAGAATGCCAATAGTGATGATGTACCAAAAAAGTGGGTTTACAAATGCATTCATAGCGGTTTATGTTGCCCAGAAAAATGGATGGCGTGAGTCCGTGCGTTTGCATCGCTAGCCAATAGGACAGGCAAATCGGTTGCAGGTTCCCATGCAATTGCATTTAGGGTCTGGTCAATGATTTCTGAGATTGCTAGAAATGGTAGGCGCGCTTTTAAAAATAAATCGACAGCTACTTCATTAGCGGCATTTAGCACGGCAGGCGCATTGCCACCTTGCTGTGCAGCTTGATAGGCAAGCTTTAAGCAGGAGAATGTGCGGACATCGGGCGCTTGAAACTGCAATTGTCCAATCTGGCATAAATCTAATGCAGGCACACCGCTTTCAATGCGCTCAGGATAGGAGAGGCCGTAAGCAATGGCGGTACGCATATCAGGGTTGCCCATTTGTGCTAATACCGAGCCATCCACGTAATCAACCAGCGAATGCACAATGCTTTGCGGATGCACCAATACTTCGATTTTATCGACTGATGTATTGAACAAATGCTGCGCTTCAATCACTTCCAAGCCCTTGTTCATTAAGGTGGCAGAATCGACTGAAATTTTGCGGCCCATCGACCATTTAGGATGTTTGCAGGCTTGCTCGGGGGTGACGTTTTGCAACTCGGCTGTGCTTTTGCCAAGAAATGGGCCTCCTGAGGCCGTTAATAGTAAGCGACGCACACTTTTGCTGTAGTCATTATTAGGAAGGCATTGAAAGATGGCGTTATGTTCGCTATCAATCGGGAATAATTCTGCGCCACGCGCGCTGGCTAAATCCATTAAAATTTTGCCCGCTAATACAATGGATTCTTTATTAGCAAGCAATACGCGCTTGCCGGCTTGCACCGCGCTTAAGGTTGATGCAACACCAACCGCACCAACAATGGCAGCAACTACGGTATCACTGCTGCTATCGGCGGCTAGTTGCTCCAGCGCGGTATAGCCAGCTAAGGCTTCGGTTTTAAGGCCGGCGAGCTTTAAGCCAGCACAGAGTACAGCATAATGTGTTTCATCAGTAATGCATGCGAACGCTGGCTGGTGCAAAATGCAAAGTTCAACTAACTTATCGACTTGGTTATGTGCAGACAATGCTGTGATGCGGAAACGATCAGGATGCTGCGCGATAATGTTCAGTGTGGATTGACCAATTGAGCCAGTTGCCCCGAGTAAACAGATGTTTCTCATAATGCTAGCCAAAACTTAAGTAATGCAAAAACTGTTAGGCCAGACAAAATACTATCTAAGCGATCAAGTAGACCGCCATGCCCAGGAATGAGCGAACTGGAATCTTTAATCTGTGCATGGCGCTTTAACAAGCTTTCGAACAAATCGCCTACTACCGAAAATACACCGGTGACTAAACCAAGGAGTGCGAATTCAATTAAGCGCGGACTGTTCTGCTCAAAGTAAAACGAGCATGCCATAGCCAATCCGATGGTGCATAATAAACCGCCCCAAAAGCCTTCCCAACTTTTTCCTGGGCTAATATTTGGTGCTAATTTATGCTTGCCGAAATTCACCCCAAATACATAGGCGCCACTATCGGCTGCAGCGATTAAAGCAATGGCAAATAGCGTCCAAGCTGGGCCATTGGTACTGCTGTGAATCCAGACCAAGGCAGCCCAAGCAGGAATACAGGTTAGGCTACCAACGAGCAGTTTCAGACTATTATTTTCGGCACTATTTTCTTTTGCAAAGCTAAACTGCCAAAGCCACAGCAATGATACCAGCCAAAACACCCCGCCGATGAGAACTAGGCTGCGCAATAGCGCGTGGTTTGCAGTATCCAGCCAAGCAATGGCTGCTATAACAATGGCATTGGCTAATAAATAACAGAGCATGAAGGTTTTGTTTTGAATATGTGCAAGGCTTGCCCATTCACGCAGACCCGCCAACAATAGCACAGCCATAACTGCGCCCATGTACGGCGTTGGCAGGAAGAGGATGGCCAGAACTGCGAGCGGAATCATCCATAAGGCCGATTTAATACGAGTTTGATGGCTCATGCCGAACTTCCTTGAACTTGCGCGCTGATTAACCCAAAACGCCGCTCACGATGGCTGAAATCCTGAATAGCTTGGCTGAGTAAAGCTTGGTTGATATCCGGCCATAGGGTTTCAGTGAACCAAAATTCGGTATAGGCCATTTGCCAAAGTAAGAAATTACTAATTCGGCAATCGCCGCCGGTTCGTATCAATAAATCCGGTTCGGGCTGTTCGGATAAAGCCATGTATTGCGCTAAGGATTGCTCGGTTATTTGTTTGGCCTGTAAGCCTTCTGGGCCGGCATTTTGTAGCAGGTTTCGGCATGCGTTAACAATATCCCAGCGCCCGCCATAACTACCGGCAATATTTAAATTTAACTTGAAATTATTGTGAGTGAGCTGCTCTGCACAACGCATTTTTTCTTGAATCTCGGTAGAAAAATCACTGCGTTGGCCAATAAATTGGATGCGAACTGCTTGGCGATGCAATTCTTCAATTTCAGAGTTGAGCATTCGCAGAAACAACTTCATTAAGGTGCTAACTTCTTCCTCGGGGCGTTTCCAGTTTTCGCTGGAGAAAGCGAAAAGAGTGAGCGATTGAATGCCTTGCGCCAAACAAAACTCAATACTGACTTGCACAGCTTTTGCGCCAGCGCGATGGCCAATGCTACGCATACTATTGCGTTGCGCAGCCCAGCGACCATTGCCATCCATGATGATGGCTAAATGTTTTGGTTGTCGTTGTGGAGCCAAGCTAGTGGGCATAGTGGCTTAAACAGACAGCAATTCGTGTTCTTTTGCTTTGGCAACATCGTCAATATCTTTGACGAATTTATCAGTGATTTTCTGAACCTCATCTTCAGAGCGACGGGAATCGTCTTCGGAGATGGTTTTTTCTTTCAGTAAATCTTTGATACCAGTAATGCCATCGCGGCGGATATTTCGTACTGAAATTTTGGCATTCTCCGCTTCCGCATGCACATGTTTGATTAAGTCTTTACGGCGCTCTTCTGTGAGTGGCGGCAGATTGATGCGAATCACTTGGCCGAGGGTATTCGGTGTGAAGCCTAAATTAGAGGCCAAAATAGCTTTTTCAACCGGGCCAACCATGGCTTTTTCCCAAGGCGTAATGGTTAACGAACGTGCGTCGGCAACGGTTACTGTTGCGACTTGGTTCAGCGGCATATCAGAGCCGTAATAATTGACTTTTAAATTATCCACCAAGCCTGTGCTAGCACGGCCAGTGCGTATTGAAGTTAATTCATTTTTCAAGGCATCTACGCTTTTTGCCATGCGTGTTTGCGCATCTTTTTTAATTTCATTGAGCATCTCGAGCGCCTATTCGCAAAACAAGCTTTGATTATAAACCGAGTTGACTGTAAAGGCTTAGAAAAGGTTGAAAAAAATCAATAATGCGGTGCCTGATCATGCATGTCGTGGGCGCAGGATTGGCCTAGCTCAATTTGCAAGGTGGCATGATTGATGCCAAATTCTTTTAATAATCCAACGCTAGTGGCATCGATAAATGCATCATGGCCGTTGCTGGTGTTTCTTACAATATGCGCAGTGAGCGCAATTTCTTGTGCACCTAAAGACCATATATGCACATGATGCACAGCATTTACTTCAGGCAATGCCAATAAATACGCTTGCACATTTGGAATAGTGATGTTTTCAGGCACACCATCCATCACTTGCAATAGGCTATTTTTCAACAAACCCCAGCTACTCACTGCAACCACCACCGCAATCAAGATGCCTGTAGCTGGATCTAGCCAATTCCAACCAGCAAACCAAATGCCAAAACCAGCAATAACGGCTGCCATCGACACCGCGGCATCGGCAAGTAGATGTAGATAAGCGCCACGTTTATTCAAATCGGTGCTTTGGTCGCGGTGAAATAAGCTGGCGGTACCAAGATTAACCACTATGCCTAAGGCGGCAATCCACATCACCGCAAAGCCAGGCACAGCGGGTGGCTGTTGTAATCGGCCAATAGATTCCCACAATAAAGCACCGCTCAAAACAACTAATAATAACGCATTAGCTAAAGGCGATAACAACGTGGCTCGGCGCCAACCAAAGGTAAGTCGTTCAGTAGGCGCACGGCTTGCCATCCACGCCGCTAGCCATGCCAAGGCTAAACCGGCGGCATCGCCAAGGTTATGCATGGCATCCGAAAGTAGCGCCATAGAATTGTAGTACAGGCCGAAACCGGCTTCCAAGGCAGAATAGCAAAGATTAATCGCCATTGCCCAAGCAAAAATCTGATGCGTTTTAGCATGACCGTGCGTGTGTGAATGGCTGTGCATATTTTAGCGCGTTACTAAGGTGCCGATTTCTTCGCCTTTCAGTATCCGCATTAAGGCGCCTTCTTGGCTCATATCGTAAATACGTAATGGGATGTTGTTGTCTCGGCAAAGTGCGAACGCGGCAGTATCCATCACTTGCAGATTGCGGCTAAGCACTTCGTCGTAGGTGAGGGTGTCAAAGCGCGTGGCGTTCGGGTTTTTCTTCGGGTCAGCATCATAAATGCCATCTACTTTGGTGGCTTTCAGCAAAAGTTCGGCATTTATTTCGGTGGCGCGCAAAGCCGCCGCAGAGTCGGTGGTGAAGAAGGGGTTGCCGGTTCCAGCGGCGAATAATGCAATACGGCCTTTTTCCAAGTGCCGAACAGCACGTCGGCGAATATAGTCTTCGCAAATTTGGTTGATTTTAATGGCGCTCATCACCCGCGCATAGGCACCATGTTTTTCCAGTGCATCTTGCATAGCCAAGGCGTTTATCACGGTGGCTAACATACCCATATGGTCACCGGTGACGCGATCCATGCCTTTAGCTGCTAATCCAGCGCCACGAAAAATATTACCGCCACCAATCACCACGCCCACTTCAGCGCCTGCTTGCTGCGCTTCGATGATTTCTTTGGCTAAACCGTTGATGATGTCTGGGTCGATGCCGTAATCGCCATTGCCCATTAATGCTTCACCCGATAGCTTCAACAAAATGCGACGATATTTTAATTGACTCATACAGGCTCCAATGGACGGCGTAAACCGGTTTATTCTAACGTACTGGCGGTGTTTCGCATACGCTTTATTCAGGATTGCTTCGGTTCAAAAATCACATACACTTTTTTGGCATATTGCAAAACTTCCCAGCTACCTTGGTAGCCCGCTTCAATCACAAAGCGATCGCCTTTAACAACTATCTGTTCAATACCTTCGTTGTCAATCATGCGGATTTTGCCTTCGAGGATTTCGCAATACTCGAATTCGCTGTAATTCACCTGCCAGCTGCCAACATCTGCTTCCCAAAACCCCACATGGAATTCTCCCGAGGCATTGCTGAAATGATTACTCAGAATTTGCTTCGGACTTCCAGAAAGCATTTTCTCAGCGCTCACTTCGTAAGCTTCATGCGCGGTTGTTGGGTAATTGAGTAAACTGATTTTGCTCATTGCGCGACCTGTTTTTTCTGGTTGAATATATAGCTAAGTAAGGCAAAAAAAAGCCACCCAAAGGTGGCTTTTGATTTAGCCTGCCATCGCTTTGGCAACTTCAGTAGCGTAGTCTTCAACCACTTTTTCAATGCCTTCGCCAACCACTAAGCGTTGGAATGATACGACATCGGCGCCAGCTGCTTTAACAGCCGTTTCCACGCTTACGTCGGAGTTCAATACATATGGCTGACCATAAAGCGTGACCTCATTGACGATTTTAGCAATTTTACCGCTAATGATTTTCTCTAAGATTTCAGCGGGTTTGGCTTTGTCTTTGTCAGTCATTTTGGCCATTTCGATGTCTTTTTCTTTCTGCACAAATGCAGCGGGAACATCTGCTGCTTTGTTGTGCGGAGGATTCATCGCTGCCACGTGCATGGCAATACCGCGCGCCAATTCCATATCGCCACCGGCAACATCAACCAACACGCCAATCCGACCGCCGTGAATATAGGCGGCAACATGATTGCTCGATTTGATGCTGACCAAGCGACGTACTTGAACGTTTTCGCCGATTTTGGCAATTAACGCAGCGCGCGCTTCTTCAACCGTGCCGCCATTCATGGCCGCAGATTTCAATGCTTCAACTTCAGTAGAGTCGGAAGCAAGAGCGGCTTCAGCAACGGCGTTCACGAAGGCAATAAAGTTTTCATCTTTGGCAACGAAATCGGTTTCCGAGTTCACTTCAACCAATACTGCGTGGCTACCATTACTGGCCATGCCAATACGTCCTTCGGCAGTGATGCGGTCAGATTTTTTGTCGGCTTTAGATAAACCGGTTTTGCGCAAATATTCCATTGCTTCGTCGATGTTGCCGTTGTTAACGGCCAATGCTTTTTTACATTCCATCATGCCGGCGCCTGAGCGCTCGCGCAGTTCTTTTACCAGGCTAGCAGTAATTTCCATGATTCACCTCAAAATTTATAATAGGGACTATCGCCGAAACCGTGATTAAGGCCATAAGGTGCGCCTAGGCGCACCCTATACAATTACGCGTCGCGTTTGTCGGCGCGACGTGGCGCATCTTTCTTAGCTGGCGCACGGCGTGGGGCCGCTTTTTTGTCGACTTTGGCAACAGGATTGCCTTCTTCGTCCAGTTCAACAAATTCATCATTGTTGCTGGCAACGATTGGAGCAGCAGCCTTGCCTTCCAGAACCGCATCAGCGGCAGCGCGAACATACAACTGCACGGCGCGGATGGCGTCGTCGTTGCCTGGGATTGCGTAATCCACCAAGCTTGGATCGTAGTTGGTATCAACTACTCCGATTACTGGAATGCCAAGTTTTTTAGCTTCAAGTATGGCGATATTTTCATGACCGATATCAATCACAAACAAGGCGTCAGGTAAGCGGTTCATGTCTTTGATGCCGCCTAACGACGCATCCAATTTATCGCGCTCGCGGCGCATGGTGAGCACTTCGTGTTTAACTAATTTTTCGAATACGCCATTGGTTTCAGCGGCTTCTAATTCTTTCAAACGCGATACCGATTGCTTCACGGTGCGGAAGTTGGTTAAGGTGCCGCCTAACCAGCGCATACTCATATACGGCATGTTGCAACGGCTGGCTTCTTCTTTAATGGAATCGCGGGCAGAACGTTTGGTGCCAACGAATAAAATAGTGCCGCGTTTTTGCGCAATGGCCGAGATGAAATTCATCGCGTCAGTGAACAAAGGCATGGTTTTTTCTAAATTGATGATGTGGATTTTGCCGCGAGCACCGAAGATGTACTGACCCATTTTTGGGTTCCAGTAGCGGGTTTGGTGACCGAAATGAACGCCGGCTTCCAGCATTTGGCGCATAGTAACTTGTGACATGGTAAATTCCTTAAACAAGGGAACTGGCCTTAACAGGCAACGAGTTCCGGGGTTGGGCATCCATCGAATCGCCGCGTCGAACCTAAATCAAAACATTTAGGCACCCCGATGCGGGTAATTATCCGATGTGTGAATTCGCCAATTGACGCTCAGCGTGGGCGGTTAAGCCTGTGAATTATACAAGAAAGTGCTAATTTCGCGCAAGTATTGGATAATAAACGTATGAAGATAAGTATAAAAACCGAACAAGATATCGAAAAAATGCGCATTGCAGGCCGTTTGGCCGCTGAAGTCCTGCAAATGATAGGGCCGCACGTGCGTCCTGGCGTCAGCACTGCCGAGCTTGATCGTTTGTGCCATGAACATATTGTTCAGGCTCAGCAGGCGATTCCAGCCAATGTTGGCTACAAAGGCTTCCCAGCTAGTATTTGCACTTCGGTCAACAACGTTATCTGCCACGGCATTCCTTCGCCTGCAAAAGTGCTGAAAGAAGGCGATATCGTCAATATCGATGTCACCGTCATCAAAGACGGCTGGCATGGCGATACCTCGCGAATGTATTATGCCGGCGAGCCGTCGGTGAAAGCCAAACGCTTAGTTGATGTAACACGCGCCGCTCTGTTTGCTGGCATTCGGCAAGTACGACCAGGCGCCACCTTGGGTGATATCGGCCATGCCATTCAGCAGTTGGTGGAAGCGGAGCGTTTTTCTGTGGTGCGCGAATACTGTGGGCATGGTATTGGCCAGATTTATCATGAAGACCCGCAAGTGCTGCATTATGGGCAGCCCGGAGCTGGCGTGCGCTTGGAAAAGGGCATGGTATTCACCATTGAGCCGATGGTTAATGAAGGAGCGCGGCATACCCGCCTAATGCCTGATGGCTGGACGGTGGTTACCAAAGACCGCAGTTTGTCAGCTCAATGGGAGCACACACTTGCTGTTACCGATGACGGCGTGGAAATCCTGACTCGCCTGCCAGGCGATGACAATGATTTATAAGATGCTGATTCGTAAAATATGGGATTTGTGAGCGATAGCGCGGCAATACTGGCTCATGAACCGGCTTTGGCATATACACAAGCCAAAGACGCTGCTGAATTTGCAGTATCTGCAAAGCACGCATTAGCTGAACAACGCACAGCTTTATCAGAACGATTAACACGTGCGGCCCCGATTGAAGCCTTATTGCAGCAACACCTGCAATGCGTTGATGACATTTTGCGCAGCGCATGGCGGTTGTGCATTGATGCCCAACACGATGTGGCTTTAATTGCTACTGGTGGCTATGGTCGTGGCGAATTGTATCCGCATTCTGATATTGATTTATTGATTTGCGCCGATGAACACACACAAGTAAAACTTGAACCAGTGTTTAGCCAATTC
Organism: Arenimonas sp.; assembly: GCA_043747995.1. Taxonomy (GTDB): domain Bacteria; phylum Pseudomonadota; class Gammaproteobacteria; order Xanthomonadales; family Xanthomonadaceae; genus Arenimonas. The sequence continues at coordinate 845 of JAYTOD010000243.1, read as the reverse complement.
TTTTCACTGTTGTGGGATTCAGGTTTTAAGCTCAGCCAAGCAGTGCGAAGTGTGCCGCAATGCGTAGATGCCAGCCAGCAGGATGTGGCAACGTTCACCGCTTTATTAGAAACACGCTACTTAGCTGGCGATGATGCAATATACCAAAATTTAAAGCATGCTATGCAATCACCTATGGTTTATGGCGCCGCTAATTACTTCGGTGCTAAACGCGTTGAACAGCAGCTGCGACATGCAAAATTTCATCATACCGCCGACAACCTCGAACCCAATTTGAAGGAAGGGCCGGGCGGCTTGCGTGACTTCCACACCTTAAGCTGGTTGGCAAAGAAATTGTATGGCGTGAGCTCTCTGGCAGGTCTGGCGCCATTGGGTTTACTTGGCGATACCGAATGGGATGCACTACGTAATAATTGGCGGGTTGTTGCGCGGCTTCGCTTTGGTTTGCACTTAATCAGCAAGCGCGCTGAAGAACGGCTGCTGTTTGATCATCAGAAAAATATTGCCGAATTGTTCGGCCTACATGACACCGCTGAAAGTTTAGCAGTTGAGCAGTTGATGCAGGAGTTTTTTCGATCAGCCGCCATTCTTTTGCGAATCAATGACCGCTTATTGCAGCGCTTTGAAGAGCATTTGGCCGATGAACAAATAATCGAAACCATCAATGATCGGTTTGTACTCAAGAACGGTTATCTTTTAGCACTGGATAACCGCTTCAAAGCTTTAGGCATGCTGGCTGTGGTTGAGTTGTTTTCGGTTTGGAGCCATCAAAGCCATTGCAAGGGCCTGCATTCCGACACCGCGCGCGGCTTAGCCGAAGCGCTTAGCCGTATTAAGCCGTATGT
>JAYTOD010000242.1:0-4260 GCA_043747995.1 Arenimonas sp. | reverse complement strand
GGCGTGCTCACCCCACCAACAACGATTGGCCACCCGATAAGGTCAAGGAAAATCGGCAGCCGCCGCCGAAAATGGGATCATAGCGCAATTGCGCTTGGTTGGCTTCGGCCAGTTGTTTGGCAATATACAGGCCAAGGCCGGTGCCGTGCTCGCTGGTTGAGAAGAATGGCGTAAAAAGATTTTTCAGTACTTCGGCGCTTAGCCCTGGGCCGTGGTCAATCACCTCAATCACATGTTGGTCGGCAACGCGATGTAATGCAATCACAATCTCAGCCGTTTTAAATGGAAGATGACCATAGCGCAATGCATTGTTTAATAACGCGCTAATAATTTGGTATAAATGCAATGAATCAAATAACCCAACGCAACTATCAATATTGTGTTGCAAACGAATATTACTGCGCTCGTTTGGGTGTGTAAGTAAGAATTCTTGCAAAAATTGATCGAGGAAATCATTCAATTCAATCGTTTCAGGATGTGCGGAGTCGCGCTTTGCTAAGTCAAGTACGTTGTCGATAATGCCATTCATACGCACACTTTGCGTGCCTATAATTTCTAATAAGCGCAAATCATCAGGCACAATGTGTTTGGATTCACTGAGCAGTTGTTGTGCATAGCGTATTGCTGCTAGTGGATTGCGAATTTCATGGGCAATACTAGCCGACAAGCGCCCTAAATTAGCTAATTGCAATTCATCAGCGCGGCCAGAAAATACCCGGCTATCTTCTAAAAATATCAAGTAGAAAACGTCATTTTGGTTTAGTGCCGCAAAACGCGGAATCACTTCAGGGCCATTCACATATAAGCATAAGGCGCTAGGCTTTATGTCGGGGTTATAGCGCCATTGCCATAGTCGCTTATCTAGCTCAGGAGCTAGCGTAAATAGAGAGTGACTGGCTAACAGCACTTTTTTGTTTAGGCCATTTGCAGATTCATTACTCAAAATAATCTGATGATTTTTATCCAACAAAACCACGCCAGTGCGCATACGCTTGATAATCAATTCGTTCATCTGTGCCATTTCAAGCAATTGCACGCCGCGCTGTTCAGCCAAGGTATGGCTTTGTTGTGCTTTTGTGGCGAGCAGTTGGCAAAACAATACGGTGCTTGCATAGATCATTGCAAACATTAGATATTGTGCAATATCGTTTGGGGCATCGTTATTGAGCACATTGAGTAGATACTGACCAAGCAATACCGCAATCGCGCATAGGGTAAGCGCATCGCTTTGACGAATGGTTAGCAGTATCCCGCCGGCCGCCAGATTGACCATCATCATCAAGGCCACGCTGAAAAAGCCGACCGGCAGTAGCCACGCTAAACAAGCGAATACCAGCACATCAAGGCAGACGCTGAACAGCAGGCGGGATTTGCTGAATTGACGCTTTTCAAGCACAAATAGCATGCAAGAAACCAGGACGTAGCCGATACACAGGACTTTTAGCGGTGTTAGCGCATTGAGCAAGTCGTAATGCGGTGATACTGGGCTAAATACCCACAAGGCCAATAAGGCCGCTTGCAAGCAACGAAATAGCGCAAAAAAGTAGTGTTCGCGGGCGCTCATGTTAATGCGTTTGTCAGACAAGTTGGCTGAGAACATTGATTTAGCGTAGTGTTGGCCGAAATGGCGATATTTCAGTATAAGCCGTAAAGTAGTGGCTTTTGCCTTTAGCGTCATAAAAGGCGACAATAAACACCCTTTTCAGGGTCTTAACCCGCTCATCACAGGTGTCGAATGAATTTTCACGAATATCAAGCCAAACAATTGTTTGCCGATTACGGCATTGCTGTGCCGAAGGGCATTGTTGCTCGCACGCCGGATGAAGCAGTGGCTGCTGCCAAGCAGATCCCTGGCGATTTATGGGTAGTGAAAGCGCAAATTCATGCCGGTGGTCGCGGTAAAGCCGGTGGCGTAAAGCTAGCTAAATCGCTGGATGAGGTTAAGCAATATGCGAAAGCGATGCTCGGCACCAAAATGGCCACCTACCAAACGGCCGGTGTGCAGCTGCCGATTGATTCAGTATTAGTGTGCGAAGGCACCGACATTGCCAACGAAATGTATTTGTCGGTATTGGTTGATCGTGCCAGCAAAACCATCACCTTCATCGCTTGCGCCGAAGGCGGCATGGATATTGAGGAAGTGGCTAAAACCAATCCAACGGCTATTAAAAGCGTGCATGTGGATTATGTACAAGGCTTGCAAGCCTATCAGTGCCGCCAGCTCGGTTTCGATTTGGGCTTAAACGCTAAACAAGTGGGCCAGCTCAGCAAAATCATGCTTGGCTTGTATAAATTATTCAACGAAAAAGATTTGGCCTTGGTGGAATTAAACCCACTGGCTATTTTAACCAACGGTGATTTAGCGGTTCTTGATGGCAAAATCAACACCGACGACAACGCTACCTTTCGCCATCCAGAATTAGCCGCCATGCGCGACATTCGCCAAGAAGACGAAACCGAAGTGTTGGCTAGCCAGCACGATTTAAACTACGTAACAATGGATGGCGATATTGGTTGCATGGTGAATGGTGCGGGTTTAGCTATGGCGACTATGGACGTGATTTCCTTGAGCGGCGGTTCGCCCGCCAACTTCCTCGATGTGGGCGGCGGTGCAACCAAAGAACGCGTTACCGAAGCCTTCAAGTTAATTCTTAGCTCGGATAAAGTGAAAGCGATTTTCGTCAATATTTTCGGCGGCATTGTGCGCTGCGACATGATTGCCGAAGGCATTATTGCCGCGGTGATTGAAGTGGGCGTGAAAGTGCCGGTAGTGGTGCGCTTAGAAGGCACCAATGTGGAGAAAGGCCGTGAGCTGCTAAAGAATAGTGGCCTAGCCATCACCTCCGCCGACAACATCAACGACGGCGCACAGAAAGTCGTCGCCGCCGCCCGCCAATAAAATTGAGGGAACTTGTAGGAGGGGGCTCTGCCCCCGACTGCCCCCGATCATCTGCCAACAAAAAATTCGAGAATTTATTATGAGCGTTTTAATTAACAAAAATACTAAAGTTATTGTACAAGGCTTCACCGGCACACAAGGCACCTTTCACGCCCAGCAGATGCTCGATTACGGCACGCAGGTTGTGGGCGGTGTAACGCCGGGTAAAGGCGGCAGCCAGCATATTGGTTTGCCGGTGTTCAATACCGTGCAAGATGCAGTGAAAACCACGGGTGCGAATGCGTCGGTGATTTATGTGCCACCTCCATTTGCTGCCGATGCCATTTTAGAAGCAGCCTCGGCCGGCATTGCCGTTATCGTATGCATCACCGAAGGCATTCCAGTGCTCGATATGTTACGCGTGAAAAACAGCTTGAAAGCCTATCCAAATGCGGTATTAATTGGGCCAAACTGCCCGGGTATCATCACCCCGGGCGAATGCAAAATTGGCATTATGCCGGGCCATATTCACTTGCCTGGCAAAATCGGTATTGTTTCGCGCTCTGGCACACTCACCTATGAAGCGGTGAAACAAACCACCGATGCAGGCCTTGGACAATCCACTTGCATTGGAATTGGCGGCGACCCCATGCAAGGCATGAACTTTATCGATTGCCTGAAATTGTTCCAAGCCGATCCGCAAACCTTGGGTATTATCATGGTGGGTGAAATTGGCGGCAGCGCCGAAGAAGAGGCTGCTGAATACATTGCTGCGCACGTCACTAAACCAGTGGTTGGTTTTATTGCGGGTGCTAGCGCCCCTGAAGGCAAACGCATGGGTCATGCCGGTGCCATTGCCTCTGGTGGACAAGGCACCGCGGCAGGTAAATTTGCTGCGCTTGAAAAAGCCGGTGTGACCACCGTTAAATCGCCTGGCGATTTGGGCCAAGCCATTGCTGCACGTATGGCGGCTTTGTAAGCACTACCTCGACGCTACGCGTCACCCCTTCGCCCACGAAGGGGGGTATTCAGATATTATTTCGCCTTCACTTGTGGAGGTGAAATTTCTTTATTTTATCAAGCAGTATTGGTAGCTCATTTATAACCTGCGTATAGCTAAAATGCCAAACACAAAGTGCAAGTTTACGAAGATAATCATCGCGAATATGGTCATATTCTTCTTTGCCATTATGTGACGTGCCATCAATTTCAATGACTAAAGCAAGTCTGTGGCAATAGAAATCGACAATGTAATTGCCGATAATACGCTGTCTGTCAAAATCTAGCCTTGACAGCTGTTTATTTTTTACAGCAAGCCAAAATAAAACTTCTGCTAGATTGCCGGATTTCCTGAGTATCCTTGCTCTTTGTTTAAGTGCTGG
>JAYTOD010000241.1:0-4240 GCA_043747995.1 Arenimonas sp. | reverse complement strand
GTAACGGTAAATGTTGTCAACGAAGAACAAGATGTCGCGGCCTTTGCCAGTTGCAGGATCGATATCATCACGGAAGTACTCGGCCATGGTTAAGCCAGTTAAGGCTACACGTAAACGGTTGCCCGGCGGCTCATTCATCTGGCCATACACCATCGCCACTTTATCAAGCACGTTGGAGTCTTTCATCTCGTGGTAGAAATCGTTGCCCTCACGAGTACGCTCACCCACACCAGCGAAAACAGACAAACCTTCGTGTGCTTTGGCGATGTTGTTAATCAATTCCATCATGTTGACGGTTTTACCGACGCCGGCGCCGCCGAACAAGCCGACTTTACCGCCTTTGGCAAACGGACACATCAAGTCAATCACTTTAATGCCAGTTTCTAGCAATTCGTTAGTTGACGATTGTTCTTCATAGGAAGGCGCTGCACGGTGAATTTCCCAATGCGCTTTAGCCTCAACTGGGCCAGCTTCGTCAATCGGGTTGCCGAGTACGTCCATGATGCGGCCCAAGGTGCCGGCGCCAACAGGAACCGAAATACCGTGGCCGGTGTTAACGGCAATCAAATTACGCTTCAAGCCATCGGTTGAACCCAATGCGATACAACGAACAATACCATCGCCCAACTGCTGTTGTACTTCAAGGGTGATTTCGGTGTTGGTGACTTTCAATGCGTCATATACTTTTGGCACTTCGTCACGGTTGAATTCAACGTCGACCACCGCGCCGATAATTTGTACAATTTTGCCTTGGCTCATTTTCGTATCCTCAAATAAATCGATTTGTTTTTATCGCAGTCGCCAGCAAGCGGGCTCCTACAATATTCAATGTTCTTTTAAACTTAAACTGCAGCGGCGCCGCCAACAATTTCAGAAATTTCCTGAGTGATTGCAGCTTGACGCGCTTTGTTGTAAATCAATTGCAATGTTTCAATTAGCTTGTTGGCGTTATCAGACGCTGACTTCATCGCCACCATGCGTGCTGCATGCTCAGAGGCTAAGTTTTCCAATACCGACTGATACACCAAGGATTCGATATAACGAGTAATCACATGATCGAGCACGCTGTGCGCATCCGGCTCATACAAATAATCCCAGCTGTGTTTGGAGTCCAAACTGTCGCTAGCTGGCAACGGCAATAACTGATCTTGCGTTGGTTTTTGAACCATGGTGTTGATGAAGTCGTTGTAGCACAGGAACACACGATCCAAACTGCCTGCTTCATAGCTGTCCAACATCACTTTAATCACGCCGACTAATTGATCAATTTGCGGCTGCTCGCCTAAATGGGTAACTGTGCCGACCATATTAACTTTCAAACGGCGGAAAAATGTTGCCGCTTTGCTGCCCACACACACCACATCAATCGCAACGTCTTTTTCTTGCCATGTGCGCATATCGGCCAAAACTCGGCGAAACATTTGTGAATTTAAACCACCACACAAACCACGATCCGACGACACCACAATAAAGCCAACACGCTTAATTTCTTTGCGCTCAACCATAAACGGATGCACATAATCGGTATTGGCTTTGGCAATATGCCCTACAATCTGGCGCATCATCCGTGCATACGGACGCGACGCTTTCATGCGTTCTTGGGCCTTACGAATTTTTGAGGCTGAAACCATTTCAAGAGCGCGAGTCACCTTTCGGGTGTTCTGCACACTTTTGATTTTGGTTTTGATTTCACGTCCGCCTGCCATAATTTATCTCTTGTTCGGTGCGCCTAGGCGCACCCTATGATTTATTACCAGCTTCCGGTGGTTTTGAATTCGGAAACGATTTGCTTGAACTGCGCTTCGATGTCCTTATTCCAATCACCTGTTGCTACGATATTTTTTTCCAATTCGCCGTAGTTGTTGGCCATATGTGCATGCAAGCCAGCTTCGAATGGAAGAATTTGCGGCATAGCGATGTCATCAAGATAGCCTTCGTTAGCGGCATAAATCGACAAAGCCATTTGCGCGATAGACATCGGCGCATATTGCTTTTGTTTCATCAATTCGGTAACGCGCTGGCCACGCTCTAATTGCTTACGTGTCGCTTCATCCAAATCCGAGGCGAACTGCGCGAACGCCGCCAATTCACGGTACTGCGCCAAGGAGATGCGAATACCGCCCGACAGTTTTTTCATGATATTGGTTTGCGCTGCACCACCGACGCGAGATACCGAAATGCCGGCGTTAACCGCAGGGCGGATACCGGCGTTAAACAAATCGGTTTCCAAGAAAATTTGGCCGTCAGTAATCGAAATTACGTTGGTTGGCACGAATGCTGAAACGTCGCCGGCTTGAGTTTCAATAATTGGCAGAGCCGTTAGTGAACCGGTTCGGCCTTTAACGGCACCGTTGGTAAATTTCTCAACGTATTCTTCGTTAACGCGAGCTGCACGCTCTAATAAACGCGAATGCAAATAGAACACGTCACCAGGATACGCTTCGCGGCCTGGCGGACGGCGCAGCAGCAAGGAAATCTGGCGGTAAGCCACGGCTTGCTTAGACAAATCGTCGTATACAATCAAGGCGTCTTCACCGCGATCGCGGAAGTATTCGCCCATAGTGCAACCGGAATATGCCGAGATGTACTGCATGGCAGCAGATTCAGAAGCCGTTGCCGCAACTACGATGGTGTGTGCCAAGGCGCCGTTTTCTTCTAAGCGGCGAACCACATTAGAAATCGAGCTGGCTTTCTGACCAATCGCAACATAGACGCATTTAACGCCAGTGTTTTTTTGGTTAATGATGGCATCGATGGCCAACGCGGTTTTACCGGTTTGACGATCACCAATCACTAATTCGCGCTGACCGCGACCCACAGGAATCATCGCATCGACCGATTTATAACCGGTTTGCACAGGCTGAGAAACCGACTTACGCCAAATAACGCCTGGCGCGACTTTCTCTACTGGTGCAGTTAATGCTGTATTGATTGGGCCTTTACCATCAATTGGCTCGCCTAATGCGTTAACCACACGACCTAACAATTCAGGGCCAACCGGCACTTCTAAAATGCGGCCTGTAGTTTTCGCGACATCGCCTTCTAGCAATTTCTTATAATCACCCAAAACTACGGCGCCAACTGAGTCACGCTCCAAGTTCAAGGCTAAGGCGAAGGTGTTGTTCGGCAATTCGATCATTTCGCCCTGCATCACATCGGCTAAGCCATGAATACGTACAATACCATCGGACACTGAGGTGACAGTACCTTCATTACGTGCTTCAGAAGCTAAATTTACTTTGTCGATTCGACTCTTGATCAGTTCACTGATTTCGGACGGATTGAGCGTCTTCATGGAATTTCCTAGTTTCTGGCGATACGCCAGAGGTTAATTAAAAATTAGTTTGCAAGACCTGCATTCAGGCGTGCCAATTTGTTGCGTACAGAACCATCAATCACTAAATCACCGGTATCAATAATGGCGCCACCGATCAATGACTCATCTACAGCAGTGTGCACTTCTACCTCTCGGCCAAATCGATTTTTCAGCGCTTCGGTTAATTTGCTTAATTCAGCATCTGACAAAGCGGCCGCCGAAGTGACGTTGGCTTTCACAATATGCTCGCTTTCTGCGCGTAATTGCTCGAACAAGGCCGACACTTCAGGCAATAAAGCCAATCGATTGTTTTCAGCCAATACCGACAAAAAGCGCTGCATGGTTTCGTTCGCTTCAACAGGGCTCAATAAATCAAGCAATTGTGCATTGCTGACACGCGGATTACCAAGCAACGTTGCAAGCTCTGGCACAACGCTTGCTTGCGCTGAAAAGCTCAAGGATTCAGAAACAGATTTTAAGTGGCCGGCTTCCTTCGCTAACAAAAACAGAGCGCGGGCATACGGACGTGCAAGTGTAATAGCTTGACTCATCGTGTTCGCCTTAGATTTCCGCTGCTAATTCATCAAGCAACGCTTTATGCGCTGCGCTGTCGATTTCGCGACGAATCACTCTTTCAGCGCCGGCTAAAGCCAATGCTGAAACTTGTTTGCGCAGTTGTTCGCGTGCTTTATTAGCCGACTGTTCGATTTCCGCATTAGCACTTTCTTTTAAGCGCGTAGCTTCGGTAACCGCTTCTTCTTTGGCAGTATCAATAATCTGCAAGCGACGTGCTTCAGCTTGGGCAATGATTTCATTAGCCTTGCCGCGAGCTTCGCGCAACACTTCATTGATCTTTTCTTCGGCTTGCGCTAAATCTTTCTTGCTACGATCAGCCGCCGCAAGACCATCAGCAATTTTCGCCTG
>JAYTOD010000240.1:0-4890 GCA_043747995.1 Arenimonas sp. | reverse complement strand
CGCACGCTTTGCTCCAAGCGCGACACCAGATCTGGCAGCTCGATAGATAATGCTGCGGGCATGGCATTGGCTGAAAACACCACACAAGCCTTAGCTGCTTTGGCGCGATTAAAAAAATGAAATAGCGCCACTTCCGATTCCTTATTGCCGGCAAGCGCTTGTATATCATCTAAGCAAATTAGGCTGTGCTGTTCAAAGCCTTCTAAAATTTGCGGCAATTGATTAGCCATTTTCAGCACAGGCACATAGGCAGCACTACGCCCAAGCGCCAAGCTATGCGCGGCGGCCGCTCGAAGCAAATGCGTTTTACCTGAACCCTGCGCACCAACAAGAAAAATATTATGTTCAAAATGCCCTTCAGCGGCAAGCTCAAGGCTTTTGCGTGCATCGTTATTTTCAAGATAATCAACAAAGCGCTGGTCGGATTTGGCTTTGAAGGAAAGTGGCAATTGCATACTCACACGTCAGGCCTTGTTGGTTCTACATTTGTAGCCGTATCCTCTACGCCATAAAGCTGACTCTTCAAATAGCATTCTTCATACAGGTATTTAAAGACCACATTCAGTACGGCTGATACAGGCAAGGCAAGCAGTATACCGATAAATCCAAATAGCAAGCCACCCGCCATTAAAACAAAAATAACCATAACTGGATTAAGTCCAATTCTGTCGCCAACAATACGTGGCGTCAGAATAAAGCTTTCCGTGAATTGGCCAATTACATACACCAAGCCAACCAACAGCAGATGTTGAACATCCCCGAATTGAATAATACTGGCAATCACCGCTAATAAAATGCCAACCACAAAGCCCATATATGGTACAAAATTCATCGCCCCTGACAAAAAGCCTATTAGCAGTGCCGAATCTAAACCAACAAACCAAAGTCCTGTCGCGTAGATAGCGCCTAAGCAAAGCATCACACGTAACTGTCCATTAATGAAGCCGCCAAGAACTGTGTCGGATTCACGAGTTAAACGCGAAACGGTTTCAATATGTTGACGTGGCACAGACTGCCGAATTTTAGCAAGAATTACGTGCCAATCTCGAAGAAAATAGAAAGTAATGAGTGGCACTAACAGCATATTGGAAATAAAACCCAAAATTGCCCCCGATGATTTTGTGATGTATGCAAGAACTGTACTGGCAAGCTCACCAACATCTTTTTTATAGGGTTCAAGCCAAGTAGTAAAATGCGCACGATCTGAAAAATGAGTGACATCAACCCGTAAATTTTTTGCAATCCACGGCAAAGCGATTTCTTGAAACCATACCAGCAAACGTGGAAAACCATCAGCTAAAGAAGACAACTGAACCCAAAGCAGTGGAATCACAATCAGTAATGCGAGTATCAAGCTGCCAAATACCACCGCCATAGCAAGCAGCACAGCGTTGTCATGCTTAAGGCCCCATTGCTCAACACGCGCCACCAATGGCACGCCCATCCAAGCTAATACAATCGAAAAAATGAAAGGCGTCAGAATTGGGCTGAGCAGCCATAATAAAAAACAAAATAGTCCGATAAGTGCTGGCAGTTGCCATTTCAGGGGAATCATTACTATTCCTTAATTTTTAAGCGCGAATCGTTCAATAATTTGCACAGTAGGTGGCGGCGCTTCAGCGCTCTTAACGGGCAGCTCTGCTGGTACAGTAATTGTGCTTGCGCCCAACGGCTGCAAGGTATTGCTACTGCGCATCATGCCGCGAAATGCATTCACACCACTGCGTAAATCAACCTGTAAGCCTAATTTTCCAGGCGTCGCAATCATCACTTCCACCGAACGAATTGATGCATGAGTTTGCAGAAATGTCATGGTTCGAACGTAATCTGCTAAAGAATCTACAGAAACAATTTCCATCATAACGATACCTGAACGGCCTGCATTCAAACGTCCGCCATCGCGTTTGGCGAAGAAATTTGCGGTGTTGTCGGCACCAGAAGCAATAACACTGCGCGCGTCCGGCTCGGTTACTGGCCAGCGTGTTAATTCAACACCATCTTGCCAAAGCGACCACCAAGCCGACCAACCACTCACTGAACGATATACTTTGCCAATTAACATGGTGTTGTTCTGATAGCGCGCATTAAACCCAGCCAGTGCTTTGCCATCAAGATTAACTACCGCTTGCAATGCCGCTAATTCCTGCGTTGTGCCTAGCGGCACCAAAAAACGAATGCCACGTTGTTGGCCACGATCAGCCAAGGACTTAATCACATTCAACTGCTTGGCGGTAATCAAACGCGGGCCGCGGCCGTCATCAATGCTGAGCCATAAAATGGGTTTCGGGCGCTCGCCGGTCCAGTAGCTATAACCCGCAGCGGCAATCAGCGAATCCACAGGATTTGGGTCAAAGCTGACTTTAAGGCTTGCCTTCAATATTTGCGTACCACCAACTAAAGTATTGCCTTCACTGTCGGAAGCACCATTCGATTGCTGGCTGTTATTCACCCATTTCGAGGCGCTGGCCAACGCGCCACGCACCACGGGATTACTGCCAGCATTGGTTTGCCCAGTGAGTTGGTTGATAATCTGCACCAACGCCTTTGCATAGGCGGCATTACGTGCCGGTTCGCCTTGCGACAACAGATCAACCGTGGTGCTGTATAACTCAGGATTACGCACCAAGCGCACACGTTCGGGTATTGCCATAGTTTCAGCGACATTTGTGCTGGCTAGAGGTATTTTTGTGGTGCTTAAGGTTTTAATTGACGCAACCGGTGTTTTTTGAATTGCCGATGATTGCGCGCAAAGATTGAGCGAACACACTAACAATACGCTGATCAACAGACTTTGAGCTTTGGCAGGTGACATCATGGGTTTATCTTGCCTTAAGATTTTAGATTTTGCAGCGTCTATTATCGCTTGAACTGGTAGAATATGTTTTTGTTTGCGGAAATAGTGCGTGAGCCAGGAAAACAGCCCTTTAAGTTACCGCGATGCCGGCGTCGATATTGATGCCGGCAATACCCTAGTTGAGCGCATTAAGCCCTTGGTGAAAAAGACTTTTCGCCCAGAAGTGATGGGCGGTTTAGGCGGCTTTGGCGCATTATTCAATCTTTCTGGCAAATACCGCGAACCTGTTTTGGTGTCCGGAACGGATGGCGTGGGAACCAAATTAAAATTGGCCCAGCAATTAAACCGACACGACACCATCGGCATTGATTTAGTGGCGATGTGCGTTAATGACGTGCTGGTTCAAGGTGCGGAACCCTTATTTTTTCTCGATTATTTTGCCACCGGCAAGCTGGACATTGAAACCACTGTGGCCGTGGTGGGCGGTATTGCCAAAGGTTGCGAGTTAAGCGGCTGTGCACTGATTGGTGGCGAAACCGCTGAAATGCCTGATATGTACCCACCGGGCGAATACGATTTGGCTGGATTTACCGTAGCTGCTGTGGAAAAATCTGAGATTATTGATGGCTCAACGGTAGCCGAAGGCGATGTGCTGATTGGCATTGATTCCTCAGGCCCACACTCCAATGGCTATTCACTGGTACGCAAAATATACGACCGCGCCGGCCAGCCGGCCGATTTAGAAATGGGTGGCATGCCATTAATTGACGCGCTGATGATGCCGACCACTTTATACGTTAAGCCAATTTTGGCTTTGTTGAAAATGCATAAAATCCCAGCCATGGCGCATATCACCGGTGGCGGCTTAAGCGAAAATATTATCCGCGTTATTCCAGAAGGCTTAGGCTTAAATGTGGAAGCCAGCAGCATTGTGCTACCGCCCGTGTTTGATTGGCTGCAACGCGAAGGCCAAGTGGCATTGCCAGAAATGTGGCGCACTTTCAACTGCGGCATCGGTTTTGTTCTAGTTGTGAAGCCTGAGCAAACTAGTGCTGTTAGTAAAAGTTTAACGGCACTGGGTTTGTCGCACAAAACCATTGGGCACGTGATTGTACAACGCGGTGAACACCGAACACTCATTGCCTAATTGCATGAAACACGCGCACGTTTGGCCAGTTGTGGTGCTTGCGTCGGGCCGGGGCAGCAATTTGCAGGCCTTGCATCAGGCCAGTATTCATAGCGCGTTGCCTATCCGCATTGTTGGCGTGTTTTCCGACAAAGCCGATTGCGGCGCCTTGCAATATGCCGAACAACACGGCATTGCTCATCAGGCATTGGCTGCAAAATCGTTTGCTACGCGCGAGCAATTTGATGCGGCACTTATGCATGCAATAACGCCGCTTAAACCGCAATTAATTATCTGCGCAGGTTTTATGCGCATTATTTCTGAGCTCGGCATTGGCCTTGCACCTTGCCCGATGATCAATATCCATCCATCGCTATTGCCGCTTTACCAAGGCCTGCATACCCATGCGCGCGCCTTGGCCGACCGGCAAACCGAGCACGGCGCCAGTGTGCATTTAGTGAATAATATTTTAGATGGTGGCCGTGTGCTTAGCCAAGCCAAAGTGCCCATTTTCGCGGACGACGATGCAAGCCGATTAGCTGAACGTGTGTTAAGCCGTGAATATCCGCTACTCATTGAAACTGTACGCAGCATAATCGCTGGGATAATTACACTGCACAATGGCAATCATGCCGAGGTATTATGCTTACATGATGATAATTCTGGGTTGTACTAAATTGATGCGTATATTGGTTTGGCTGCTTTTGTTTGCTGTCTTGCCAGTAGCTGCCGATACACCTGCTGCCTCCGTGCAGACTTTTTCACTCAACTATTCGGTGTTTCGCAATCAAGCGTTGTTGGGCGTTGCCGAACTTCAAAACAAACAAGTTAGCCCAGGCTCTTGGCAGTTCATTTCAAAAACAACTGCAACGCAAGGCATAGCCAATTTTGCCGGTGCTAGCATCCATGAGCAATCGAATTTAATTGTCAGAAATGGCACACTTGAACTGTTCAGTAATCGGCTAGAAAC
>JAYTOD010000239.1:0-8510 GCA_043747995.1 Arenimonas sp. | reverse complement strand
CTGGCATTAGCTGCCTTGTTGCAAGCTGTTGAGCAAGTCAATTTAATGGCTAATCAAGGCCAAGCGCAAACCGAGCCACTAGCCACCTGCATCAACAGTTTATTTATGTTTGATGCCGATAATACCGAGCAAGTATTTGGCAATCGGCATCAGCTAAAGCCAGGCTTAAAACGCCTATACAGCCAACTGCAAGGCGAATCGAGCCGCGATAACGCGATAACGCGGATTGCGCTGAATGTGTTGAATTTGGAACGGCAATTCGCTAAAAATGAAAAAGTCATGAGCGATGTGCATGAAAATCTGCAAGAAATCAGCGTGCTCAGCAAAGAACTTGGCGCAACCCATCCAGATGTGTTGGCAAAACTTGGCACACTTTATGCCGATAAAGTGAGCCCGCTTGGGCAGAAAATTATGGTGCAAGGTAACCCAGTGTATTTAGCGCAAAGCCAAGTGGTGGCTGAAGTGCGCGCCGCTTTGTTGGCAGCTGTTCGTGCCGCGGTGTTATGGCGGCAAGTGGGCGGCAGCTACTGGGATTTCTTTTTATCGCGCGGCAAAATGACCCAAGCCGCACGGGAAATTCAGGGCTTAACTTAAGCGTCTAAGGCCTTCACAATATCTTTTTCAATCGCTTCAGGCTTGTCGGTGGGCGAATAGCGCTTGAGCACTTCGCCATTGCGGCCAATCAGGAATTTAGTGAAATTCCATTTAATAGCGCCAATACCTAGCAAACCGGTTTTTTCTTTTTTCAGCCACTGATAAAATGGATGCGCGGCATCGCCGTTAACCTCAATTTTCGAGAACATCGGAAAACTGACATCGTAGCTCAGTGAACAAAAATTCTTGATTTCGTCTTCATTGCCAGGCTCTTGATGGCCGAATTGATCGCACGGGAAGCCCAAAACCATAAAGCCCTGCTCTTTGTGCTTGCGCCAGAGCTCTTCCAAGCCTGTGAATTGAGGAGTAAAGCCGCATTTGGATGCAGTGTTCACCACCAACACCACATTGCCTTTGTAAGCGGAAAAATCCTGTGGGTTACCATCAATATCGGTGGCGCTAAAATCAAATGCTGTACTCATAAATATCTCCTTAAGATGGACATAGCATACCGCAAAAAAAAGGGCCGATTACTCGGCCCATTCGAAAAGGTTTGCACTTAATGCTTAGAATCCGGCTTTAAATTCAACACCAACGGTGCGCGGCTCATTGATCATACCGGTTAAGTTATTGAAATCGATACCACTCAGGATAGCGAGCTCATCAGTGATGTTACGGCCGTATAAGGCAACATCTTTGCTGCCGTTATCCCAGTTGTAACCAATGCGCAAACCGCCTTCAATCATCGAGGCGCCAGTGAATTCCACTGACTCATACAAGAAGAAGTTCACTTCGCTGCGATAGACCCAATCGGTAAACACATAGAATTCACCGCCATCGCCGGCTGGCATGCTCCAGCGTGCCGTCACATTATGTGTCCACTTTGGTGCTTGAGGCAGTGCGTTACCATTGATCAACGCTTTTCCGGTTATATCGAGTGGGTCTGTAACGGTGCATTGTGCGCAGAACGATACAGCGAGGTTTTCATCTTGAATCTCGGTGTCGTTGTAGCCGGTTCCGAGAGTCACTAACAGATTGTCGGTGAGGTAGGCTTGGAAATCCAATTCGAATCCTTGACCTACGGATTTTTCAGCATTCAGCAAAATATTGGCATTACTCGAACCGCCAACAGCAGTTAATTGCTGATCTTTCACTTCGTAATAGAACACATTGGCATTAACACGAGCGCGATTGTCCCAGAAATCGGCTTTGATACCGAATTCAAACGACGTTGATGTTTCAGGATCGGCTACTGATTTGGCATTAAATGCACCAGCACTCTGAATACTGCTACCACGGTAACCGGTGGCAAGACGTGCATACAGATTCACGTCTTCATTAAGCTTCCATGTTCCGGACAGATCCCAGCTGAATTTCTTATCTTCAGGCGAGGCCGACAAATCACCATCCGGCTCTTGTGATGCTAATTGTGCCAAGTTACATTTGCCTAACAAGATACACGGCACGAAACCCGAATTGCTATACGCTTCTACGGTTAAATCTTTCTTATCAACCGTATAACGCACGCCCGCGCGCAATTCGAATGACGGGCTAACATCCCATCTGGTTGCGCCAAACACCGCCCATGAATTGTTGGTTTGACGAATACGCTGGTAGCCGTCCAAGGACTGTGTAAACAAGCTGTCGTAGCTGAAGCTTTCTACTTTATAATCTTCATCGAAATAAAACAGACCGGCTTGCCAGTTCAATGTTGAATCATTTTTCGATTCAATACGGAACTCCTGTGTCCACTGTGCATGCTTAGGTATGCCGTCAGCTGATTCAGAGGCGAATGGAATAAAGCCAGGTCCGGAGTTACCAGGCCCGAGGAATGCCGCACCAAAGCCGCCATCAATATCGCCACGGCTGAAGGTATCAACTGACTCATAGCCCGTGATGGAATGCACACTGAAGCCGTCGAAATCCCAACGCAAACGGGCATTGGCACCGAATTGATTTAAATTTTGCTCATTTTGGCCATCAATAGAAATTTTGTTGCGGTCAAAACCGGCAACTGGCTTATTGGTTCCAGCTTGAATCATGTTGGCGCGAAACAAACGCGCGGTTCCATCTAGATTGCGGTAATGGGCGCCGAACAACGCCTCGAAGCCGTCACTTTGATAGAGTAACTGAGCGCGGGTTGCGAATTCGTTATAGCCTTCAAACGCATTTTTTTCATTGGTGTATGTATTGTCGACGAAGTTATCACGATGCTGATACTGAGCAGAAACACGGGTAGACCAACCTTCACCAAGCCCGCCACCTATTGCACCCTCAGCATTTACACCACCATAAGAAGCGAGCGACAACTTACCGTAGCCGGTCACTTCTTCGGTTGGCTTAACAGAATTGAACTTAACTACGCCAGCTGGCGAGTTACGACCGAACAAGGTGCCCTGCGGACCACGTAATACTTCCACTTGGTCAACATCAAATACCGGGAAGCCTTTCAGAATTGGGTTTTCCTGCACCACATCGTCATACACCAAAGACACCGGCTGCGAGGTATTCAAACGGAAATCCGAGTTGCCGTAACCACGAATATAAAAGCGTGGGAAGGCGCGGCCGAACGAAGATTCGATATTTAAACTAGGCACGCGGCCTGATAAAAAGCGAACATCGGCACCGCCGGAGGCCAATGCATTAAGGTTCTCACCGCTCACGGTGCTTACCGAAACTGGTACGTCTTGAATATTTTCAACACGACGATCTGCAGTCACTTGCACGGTATCTAATACGCCAGCAGCATCTTGCGCTTGTGCGCATTGTGCAAATACGGCGGCAGTGATTGCTAAAGTCAAACCATGTTTGCGAAGAAGTGTCGTTGCCATAAAGCCTCTTTTAATGAGTTGTGGGTTGATAAAAAAGTACGTACGTTGCGAAATGCCAAGAACTGGCCAGTGCTAAAGTTTTTGTTACCGCACTATTATATATTAACTATTTTTTAATGAATACTCTTGCGTATTGAAGAACATGAGAAATATATAATACTATTATATTCAATTTGTTACTTCATATTCTTGAGAAAGACCATGACTTCATTTTGCCATTTTCATAAGGCATAACGCCATGAAAAGCACGCGGATCATTATCGAACACCAAAGGCAGGAACTGACGATCACCATCCCACATCGGTAAATCCATCATCGTTTCAATAGGCACCCAACATAAATCGCCTTCCGGATTTTGCGTGAATGGCATGCCCGAAAATTCTTCCACCAAAAAAATCAAGCCATACCAATGCTCACCATTTTTACCGAAAAATGGCCAAGATATGCTGCCGCGCAAACGTATCTTTTCACAAACAATACCGGCCTCTTCCATTACCTCGCGGCGCACGCTGGCCACCACATCTTCATGATCTTCCACCTTGCCGCCTAAGCCGTTGTATTTACCCAAATGCTCATCGTTGTCACGCGCATTGCGGTGAATGAGTAACACATGAGTTTTATCGGGTGATAACACATAAGCCAGTGTGGCGAGAATGGGGCAATACGGCATGAGCGGTTTGATTCCGATAAACTGTGCGTCTATTATCGCCGGAATTGCTATGCCTGCTGATGTTCTGCCAAAAACAATTGCCATCATCGGTGGCGGGCCAGCCGGCTTAATGGCAGCGCAAATTGCCAGTGGCCATGGTTTTGAGGTGCATGTCTATGAACGCAAAGCCTCGGTTGGCCGTAAGTTCCTCATTGCTGGGCGCGGCGGTATGAACTTAACGCACTCGGAAGCGTTTGAGCCATTTTGCTCACGCTTTGGCAGTGAGCAAGTCAGTGTATCAGCGTGGCTTAAAGATTTTGACAATGACGCCATTCGTGCTTGGGCCAGCGATTTAGGCATTGATACGTTTATAGGCAGCTCAGGGAGAGTATTTCCCAGTGATATGAAAGCCGCGCCATTGCTACGCGCTTGGCTAAAGCATCTGCGCGAACTTAATGTGCACTTTCATGTAAATCACTTTTGCACAGGTATCAGCGCGGACAACGCACTTCAATTCCAGAGCCCCGATGGTGAAAGCAGCCTGCAAGCAGATGCGATTATATTTGCATGTGGTGGTGGTTCGTGGCCACAACTCGGCTCGGATGGTAGCTGGGTTACATGGCTAGAAGCCTTAGGCGTAAAAGTGAGCCCGCTACAAGCGGCAAATTGTGGCTTCAACTACGCATGGACAAGCGTGTTTAAGGATAAATTTTCCGGGCACGCTATCAAACCATTGCGGATAAATTTAAAAAATGATGGTAGCAAAGGCCTGCAAGGCGAGTGCGTGATTAGCGACTATGGCATTGAAGGCAGTTTGATTTACGCATTGAGTCGCTGCATACGTGAAAACATCAATCAGCATGATCAAGCGACACTCTATTTAGATTTATTGCCAGATCACAGCGAACAACGATTAGCTATTATGCTTAGCAAACCGCGCAACGGCAGAAGCTTATCGGATATATTGCGGCGCTTGTTTGGCTTATCAGCAGTTAAAGTTAGCTTGATTTATGAACTCAGTGATCGTTCGCAACTAGCTGATAACCACTATTTAATTCAATGCTTAAAGCAACTGCCGCTAACACTCAAATCAGCGCGCCCCATTGCCGAGGCCATTAGCACTGCTGGCGGCGTATCGTTGCCACAACTTGATGG
This sequence comes from Arenimonas sp., assembly GCA_043747995.1. Taxonomy (GTDB): domain Bacteria; phylum Pseudomonadota; class Gammaproteobacteria; order Xanthomonadales; family Xanthomonadaceae; genus Arenimonas. The sequence goes on along the minus strand of JAYTOD010000239.1, from coordinate 3,281 downwards.
GCATTTAATGTTGAATGATAAACCTGGCATTTTCATTGCTGGTGAAATGCTAGATTGGGAAGCCCCCACCGGCGGTTATTTATTATCGGCAAGCATGGCCAGCGGGCGTATGGCGGGATTGGGCGCGGTGAAATATTTACAGACGGTGTGCGAAAAAATGGTGCGCCAAGGCACACCCTATGTAGTCTAGGAAATATAGGGTGTGCCTTGGCGCACCGTAAAGGATTTACGAAAATAAATTCAGCATTACCAATCATTACGTTCCGGCAACAAGCCTTTCAATTCAACATCGGTAAGGTTTCGCCACTGACCCATTTTTAATGCACCAAGTTTGACGTTGATGATGCGCACACGTCGCAATTGCGTTACGCGATAGCCGAATGCGGCGGCCATTAAGCGAATCTGCCGATTCATCCCTTGCGTTAAGGTTATGGCAAAGCCGTATGGTGCGATTTTTCGGGCTTTGCATGGCAAAGTCATTTCACGGTGAATGAGCACACCCTTGGCCATGCCGCGCAGGAATTCCGGGGTAACTTGCTTATTAACTGCCACCAAATATTCTTTTTCTTTTTTATTTTCCGAACGCAATAATTCATTGACGATATCACCATTGCTGGTTAATAAAATAAGACCTTCGGAATCTTTATCGAGTCGCCCAATCGGGAAAATACGTTGCTCATGATCGATGAAATTGACGATATTGCCCTTCACTTCTTCATCGGTGGTGCAGGTAATGCCAACTGGCTTATTGAACACAATATACACATGCTTGCGTGCGCCAGGCTTGGTTTTGCGCTGCCGTAAGCCCTGCCCGTCAATCAATACTTCATCATCCTCTTCCACGCGTGTGGTGAGCGATGGCACTTTACCATTCACTTTAACGCGGCCTTCGGAAACCAATTGATCGGCCTCTCGGCGCGAACAATAGCCGGTATCAGAAATGTATTTATTAACGCGAATAGACATGTCTATTTTTCGCTTTCGAACGAATACAGCGTGATGTCGAACACCAGCTTGCCTTTCGGCGAATCGCCGCCTTGGCTGCCATCGTAAGCCAAATTGCCGGGAATCCAGAATCGGAACGTGTCGCCAGGGCTCATCAACAAAACCCCTTCTTGCCAGCCTTTAATCAAGCCAGTTAGTGGGAATTGTGATGGCTTGCCACGCGGCAAGGAGCTATCAAACATTTGGCCTTTAAAGTCCCAGCCGGTGTAATCAATTTCAATCACACTATTTGCAACCGGATGCGTATTTGCTGTGCCACGCTTGAGAACCACATAGCGCAAACCGCTGGCTGTTCTTAACACATTAGCTGGCGGCAAACGCAGGTTATCGGGTGGCAAGAGTTTTTGCTCAAGCGTGCGTGTGTCTTTTGCGGCTACTGCTTCAGCCGCTTGCACATTGTGCCAAGCTAAAGAACTCATACATAACAGCAAAAATAACGCGAAACAATTTTTCATAGTGAACATCTCATAATTAATTAGCTAATAAACGAACGCGAAATGTACGGCCTTTAATTTTATCTTGGCGCAACATGCTTAAGGCTTTATCGGCCACTTGCTGTTGAATTGCCACATAGGAACGCGTATCGAATAATGCAATTTTGCCAACTTGCTTGCCATCAATCACGCCCTTAGATGTTAGCGCGCCTAAGATATCCCCGGGGCGAAGCTTGTCTTTGCGTCCTGCATCAATCACTAATGTTTTCCACGACGCTTTTAATGGATTGAGCTTAATCGCATTTAAATCGATGCGTTGCCATACCGCGCTCATATTCATTTGCTGCTCAATGGCGACTACTCGGCCCATTTCAGCGGAAGAAACGAGCGCCAATGCACGGCCATCTTTGCCAGCGCGGCCAGTGCGCCCCACGCGATGCACATGCACATCGGCTTGATGGGCTAATTCATAGCTGAGCACTAAGGGCAAATCGGAAACATCTAAGCCACGTGCCGCCACATCGGTTGCAACTAACACACGCACACTGCCATTTTGAAAACGCACCATGGCTTCATCACGATCACGCTGCTCTAAATCGCCATGCAAAGCACAAACATCAAAGCCGGATTTAGACAAATGCTGTTCAACATTCTGGCAGTCAATCTTGGTGTTGCAAAACACTAATGCTTGCTCCGGCTGAAGCTGGCCGAGCAGTTGAAGCAAGGCATCGTTTTTGCGGGCATGCGTCACTTCAAAAAATAATTGTTCAATATGCTCAGAGCGGGTATCGGTATCTAACAAAATTTCTTTCGGCGTGTTTTGGTAATTTTTAGATAAGGTTTTAACTTGCTCAGGAAATGTGGCTGAAAACAATAATGTTTGGCGCTTTGCAGGTAAGGCTTTTTGAATGGCTTGAATAGCCGGCTCAAAACCCATGTCGAGCATGCGGTCGGCCTCATCCAGAACCAGTGTTTTTAAACCAGACAGTTTCAAGGCCCCATTTTGAATCAGTTCCAAAATACGGCCAGGTGTTCCAACCACGATCGACGGCTCATGCACCAAAGACTCCACATGCACTCGCACTGGGATGCCACCGTAAAACGCCGATATTTTCAAGTTAGGCAAACGCACTGCCACTTTGCGAATAGCTTGGGTCACTTGGTCGGCCAACTCGCGGGTTGGGCACAGCACCAGAGCTTGAACACCCGAGGTGGCATCGACATTCGATAAAATGGCCAAAGCAAACGCCAAGGTTTTACCACTGCCGGTTTTGGCCTGAGCCAACACGTCTTTGCCAGCTAGTAAATCGCTGAGCGCTTCTTGCTGAATCGGTGTTGGTTCAAAAATACCTTGTGAAGCGAGCGCTTCAAGAAGCTCGGCGCGCAAAGGCCATTGATTAAAGTCGGGCATCATACTTCCAAAAATACGCGCCTGAAAGACGCACTACTGCATAGTATGACGGTTTTTCCCTTGGCTTCCTACACAATAAGCCCCTAACAATGCTTGTCAGTCAGCTCAAATTTAAGGCGCTATGCGCTGAGTTGCTGGATTCGGTCCTGCTTTTCCTGCCAGAGTTCGTTCATCCAGCGCTGAAACTCAACACGGAATGTGCGGTCATTTTCGTAATCACCTAAGCGCATGGCATCAGGAATATCTCGCAGGCGAACATCGACATACACGGATTTAACGCGGTCGGCAATCAGGTCCCACATGCCCGGCTTGCCATTCGGGTAATACAAAGTCACATCAAGGATGGCGTGCAGGCCACGGCCCATGGCATCTAAGGCATACGCCATACCGCCCGATTTGGGCTTCAACAAATTCGCAAACGGCGATTGCTG
>JAYTOD010000238.1:0-6020 GCA_043747995.1 Arenimonas sp. | reverse complement strand
CAGCGGTTAGAGCAGAGGACTCATAATCCTTTGGTCCTAGGTTCAAATCCTAGTGGGCCCACCAATATGAAACCCCGCTGAGAAGCGGGGTTTTTTGTTATCGGATCAAGCCCGCAACCGAAACCGTTCACGATAATCAGCGGGAGTCAGTGACGTATCACGTTTGAACAGCTTCCGAAAACTGGCGCTGTCTTGATAACCGCAACGTTCAACAATTTCATCAAAGCTCATCAGTGTGCTTTCCAATAAAGCCTTCGCGCGTTCAACCCGTAGATGCTGTATATGCGCAATCGGGCTAGCGTTGTAATGCTGGCGGAAATGTCGCAACAGACTGCGCTCGCTGGTATCACAATGCTCAGCTAGTTCACCGACACTAAATTCGCGGTGCAATTGTTGATGAATAAATCGTTCGGCTTTTTCGGATAACGAATGTCTTGGCTTTTCTGCTAACGCCATACTGATGTAGGGTGCCTGGCTTGCTCGCTCGGTATCGATCAACATCATTTTGCCAGTTAATTGCGCCAAGGAATCATCAACCTGCTTGGCGAGCAGTTGTAAGACATAAGTGAGCACAGCAGTACTCGCGCCGGTGGTAGTAAATTTTCCGTCTTCAACAATCATTTTTTCAACATTGAGCTGTACTTTTGGGTAGCGGTTTCGAAATGTGGCATCTAACCACCAGCTGGTGGTGGCTTGGTGTCCATCCAATAGACCGGCTTCAGCCAATAGAAACGAGCCACAGCAGGCTGCGGCAATCGGAATTCCGCGCAAGTGCAGAGCGCGTATCAATTCAATCTCAGGTTTGTAATCAGCCAACCTATGGATAACATCCTCTGCACTTGTGTGCATAAAGCCTGGAATCAAAACGCAATCGAGCCTGTGATCTGGTGATTGCACACCATTGAGTTGCAAACCTGCGGTTCCAGTCACCGTGCTTAAACCTCGCGCACCGATGAGTACTGTTTCAAGGCGAAATTTTGTACCGGGCTCGCGAACAATCGCAATTTGTTGCGCGATTCGAAACATATCTGCTGGGCCGATTAAACTTGAAAGAACACTGCCTTCAAGAGCTAATAAACCCAGCGTAAAGCGTTGCGTTTTATTTGACATAAATCGCGCCAGTGTTATTACTCAACCAATCAATCATTTTTTTAGATACCGCAAAACCATTGCTTTGTTTATCACTACAACTGACCAGTGGAATACGGCCACTATGACCTTTAGGCAGTTTTGTTTGCGATGGGGCAATTAGTTCTGGGTTGCCGTTGGTGTCACGTGTTACCAGCCATACGCCAGACGGTATCACTGTGTTTGATTGGCAGTGTTTATCATATTGAGTAATATCAAACTGAATGCGTGGCACCATATGCCATTGCGAATCTTGGGTGTCCAGCACGGCCGTGTATTGGCTTCCAGCCTCATAGACCGGATTGGATGAGGAAATAGAAGCAAAAGCTGTGCTACTGAACATGATACTGATAAGTAATGCTGTGATGCGCTTCATAATGTTTCACCGTTTAGTGAGCTCAATGCTCGGGGTAAACATAGAATCTCCTATTAGCTTATCGGAAATAAGTGGCGGATACGACATTATTATGGTGAAAACAGACAAATACTTTAATTCGAGCTACAGGCTTATACATACATGCTCAGTGACTTATCAGCCTTGCAACGGCAGACATTGTCGGATGTTTTTCAGCAACAATCCGAAAGCAGGTAAGCAATGGCACAGCAATTAACAAGCCGACCAAGCCCCACATCCAGCCCAGCACCAGTAGCGTCAGAATAATCACCAGTGGATCGATTTCCATGCTCTTGCCAAGCACTAATGGTGTAATCACCTCGGATTCCAGGGCATTTAAAATGATGTAGATGCCAGGTATGGACAGCGCCATGCCAACCGTGTCGAATTGTATAAAGCCGGCAATGGTCAGCAAGCACACCATAATTGCCATGCCAACATACGGCGCAAAATTGACTAAAGCCGCAATGCCGCCCCAAAGCAGCGGTTGATCTACACCCAACAGCCATAAGGCCAGTGCGATAACCGCACCAAACAACAGATTCACAACTGTCACAGTAAACATATAACGGGATAGCTCGTTCTGCGCACTGCGACTTGCAGTAACGATATCTTTTTTGACGTGCAACTGCGGTGCTAGCTCAACCAATTTGCGTAGCACGCTATCACCGCGAGTCAGGAAGATAACGGTAAGCAGCAAGGTGCCTAGCAAGTTCAAGGTCAGCATCGGTAAAGATAGAATTAAGGTATCGAATATAGCCGGTTCGATGGTGCGCACCATTTGGGTTTTTCCCTTTGGAGCGGCGCTGACACTCAGTTGCGCGATTTTTTCACTGGCTTTGCTGGCTTCGGCCAGCGGTTTACGTAATTGCTTGACGATTTTTTCTATGCGCGTAATCGCTTCTGGGCTTTTAGCGATAACCTGATTCGCGGGCTCGGCAAGACTAACCACCAGGCTGCCAAACACAATAACCACACACAGAACCACGGCAATGGCCGAAATGCTACGAGGAATGCCGATTTGACCAAGCCAGCGTACGGGCGTGGCTAGCATCAGGCTGAGCAACACCGCGCTTAATATCGGCAAAACCAGCGCTTGCGCAAAGTAAACCGTATACAGGATGGCCAGTAGCAATAATCCCTGTATTGCCCGTGTGTAAGAGTGTCCCGGGGGCATGCTCGGCTCGACACGTTGATCAAGCGAATTATCTGAATCGTCCATGTTGTTTGCTCCTGTGCGCCATACTAGGCTTCTGGACTATCAGTATCTATTGAACTGACGTTTGCTCTAGCGGATTTGGCTAATGCTTGGTAACGGTCTCGGAATTTGTCGAGTTCAGCTTCTTCCAGTTCTTCCAGATCAAGTAAGGCATTGTGTGCGCCTTGGGTGGCGCGGATCAGTTCATCAAGTTTCACTTGAATGGCTTCGGTGTCGCGATTTTGGCTGCTTTGAATCAGAAATACCATTAAAAAGGTAATGATGGTTGTTGCAGTGTTAATCACTAATTGCCAGGTATCACTGAACTTGAACAGCGGCCCAGTGATGATCCACATCAGAATAGTGGCTACTGCTAATACAAATACGATTGGCCGACCACAGAAACGGGAAATGGATTTGGTGAATTGCGCGTACCACGATTGAGAACTCATCGCTGATGCTCCTTGCTTAGTTGGGCTATCATTTAGACTCACGAGTATTCATTATGAAGAGTTACTATGCTACAAAGCGTTGAACACTGCACTACAAAGTTTCCGGCTTGGTCAATCATCTGGTTGCACGGCTTAGGCGCTGATGGCCACGACTTCGCACCGATAGTGCCAGATTTAGTACGCGCCGATTGGCCGGGTATCCGTTTTGTATTCCCGCATGCGCCGATGCGTGCGGTCAGCATCAACAATGGTGCGGTGATGCGTGCTTGGTACGACATCGTTAGTATGGAACTCGATAAGCGTGCTGATGAAGTGGGCCTACGTGAATCAATGACGGAACTGGACGCGCTGATCAACCGAGAACGTGATCGCGGCATACCATTATCGCGCATTATTTTAGCTGGCTTCTCGCAAGGTGGCGCGGTGGTATTGGCGCATATGCTGCGCCAAGTCATTCCTGTTGCAGGGGTGATTGGCTTGTCAACCTATTTACCACTTGGCAACAAGAATGCTGAACAACTCAGCGAAGCTGCAAAAACTATTCCGGTATTTATGGCGCATGGCAAATACGACCCAGTCATTCCGTTGGGCCTGGGTGAATTCAGCCGTCAGCAATTGCAACAGCTTGGATTCACGGTGCAATTTAAATCCTACCCAATGCAGCATAGTGTGTGCCCTGAAGAAATTCACGCTATTGGTGATTGGCTTAGCGAGCGGTTTAGCCAGCTATGAGTAAAAACGCGCCACTGTATTTGCCGGATTTTTGCCAGTTGCCGCGAATTGCAGCGGTGTGCGGCATTGCGCAATTAGCGGTGATATTGATTTTCTTAGTGCCATCACAACATGGCCAATTAAACGTCGCAACTTTTCTAGTAACTAGCGCATTTGCACAATGGTTAGGGTTAACAGTAGCTATTGTATTGTGTAAATCTAGGGGGTTTGTGAATAGTCTGCCGCCATTTTTTGCGCTGATGGTTGCGGCTATATTGCCTGCCACTGTGACAGGATTAGCTGCTGGCTTAGTGTTTTATTTGGATCGACAATTAGCCACCGGCTATTTCCCCGGCATGCAAATGTGGCGATTCATTAGCGGAATTTCCTTGATAGTGGCTATGCTAAGTGTCGTTTTATTACGTTATTTTTATGTGCACGATTTATGGCAAGCGCAAGTTCAGGCTTATGCTAAAGCCTCATTACAAGCGCTGCAGGCGCGTATCAACCCACATTTTTTATTCAACTCAATGAACACCATTGCAGCCTTGGTTCGCAAGGATGCCAAAACGGCAGAAACCGCGATTGAAGATCTTTCGGATTTGTTCCGTGCAGCCTTAGGCGATGACCATAAAGAATCAACATTAGCTGATGAGTTGCAAATTGCCAAACAGTATTTAGCCATAGAAAAATTGCGCCTAGGCGAGCGCCTGCATAGCGAATGGCAACTGGAAGATAACCTGCCTATGCATAGTAAAATGCCGCGTTTGCTGTTGCAGCCATTATTCGAAAATGCCGTGATTCATGGTGTAGCTTTATTGCCAGAAGGCGGCTGTATACAATTTACTGCAACAAAGTTGGAGAAATTTTTACAATTCGAAATTCGTAACCCGATACTTATGGTAAATGCGTCGCCAGGACTTGGGCATGCACTGCATTCAGTACAAGAACGACTACGTTTGGTGTTCGGTAATCAGGCCAGCATTAGTGGTCAAGCACATAACAATACATATATCTGTACAGTGCAGGTGCCTTATTAATAGGTCGCTTACAGTTATTGTGGTTGATGATGAGCCCTTGGCCGTAGAACGCTTAGCTAACATACTGGCCGAAATACCGAACTGTAATGTGTTGGCAACAGCGGGTAATGCACAGCAGGCCTTGCAGTTAATAAATAGCCATCAACCGGATATATTGTTTTTGGATATTTCAATGCCAGGTATGACAGGTCTAGAGTTAGCGAAACAACTGCAAGGCACAAAATACCCGCCATTTATTGTATTTTGCACGGCCTATGAACAACATGCCTTGCAGGCCTTTGATGCACAGGCCATTGATTATTTAATTAAGCCGGTTCGGCGTGAGCGCTTAATGGAAAGTATTGAGCGTGTTTTGCGCTTGAGAAATAATGTAAACGATGATTTCAGCAAACAATTTGTTGCGGCTAATGTAGGTGGGGTTTTGCGGCGAATTGCTTTGAATGATATTTTGTATCTGCATGCGGAAGAAAAATACACCGTGGTGTATCACCTAGGCGGTGAACATATTCTTGATGAACCGTTAAAAGAACTTGAGCAGCGTTTTCCGAATCAGTTTGTTCGTATTCATCGTAATTGTTTGGTGAAAACCGAGCAGCTGCTTGAAATTCGCCGCGATATTGATGGACAAGCGTGGGCAGTGCTAAAGAATTGCCCGAAGGCTTTAGAAATGAGCCGACGTTGTGCCAGCGAATTAAAAGACATGTTCAAACACAGTTAATGCCTAATGCTCCGCACAATGCGATAATACGGCCATGAAGAAAATTCGTTTGGCCACACGAGAAAGCGCGCTCGCCTTATGGCAAACACACCATGTTGCGCAACTACTACAAATTGCACATCCAAATATTCGCGTAGAAATAGTGCCGATGACCACCCGTGGCGATCAATTGCTTGATGTGTCTTTATCAAAAATAGGTGGCAAAGGTTTGTTTTTGAAAGAATTGGAAGTAGCAATGCAAGAAGGCCGCGCCGATGCGGCCGTGCATTCGCTGAAAGATGTGCCAATGCAATTAGATTCAGAGTTTGAATTAGCAGCAGTGTTAAAGCGAGATAACCCATTCGATGCATTTATATCTAAGCATTATGCAAGCCTAGAT
>JAYTOD010000237.1:0-8541 GCA_043747995.1 Arenimonas sp. | reverse complement strand
GTGTCGCTTAGTGCTTTACCTGATGGTGAAGCGTGGTATGCATTTAATGCAAAAACACAAACTACTACTGATTTAACGCCTGCACAAATTCATGAGATTGGCTTGAAGGAAGTTGCGCGTATCCATTCTGAAATGCGCGAAGTCATGAAACAAGTCAATTTTAAAGGCGATTTGCAAAATTTCTTCAAATTCGTCACCACAGATAAGCAATTCGAATTCAAGAGCGAGAAAGAACTGCTGGAAGCCTATAACGCACTACGCACAAAAATCGATGCCAAAATTCCTGAGCAATTTTCATTACTGCCGAAAGCCGGTTTCGAAATTCGCCCAGTTGAAGCATTCCGTGCTGAATCAATGGCCGGTGGTCAATACTTCCCTCCTAGTGAAGACGGCACACGTCCGGGTATTTTTTATGTCAATACTTTCGATTTGCCAAGCCGAAAAAAATGGGACGCAGAAGATCTGTATTTACATGAAGCGATACCTGGCCATCACTTCCAGATTGCCATTCAGCAAGAATTAAAAGACGTTCCTGCATTTCGTCGCTTTGGTGGTGAAACTGCATTTGCCGAAGGCTGGGGCTTGTACTCCGAATCTCTCGGCAAAGATCTTGGTGTGTACACCGATCCATACCAATACTTTGGCCGCCTGCAGGGTGAATTATGGCGCGCTATCCGCTTAGTGGTTGATACCGGCTTGCATAGCAAGGGCTGGACGCGTGAACAAGTTATCGATTACATGAAAGCCAACTCTGCAGTTGAAAATACCGATGCGGTGGCTGAAGCCGAACGCTACATAGCTATTCCTGGTCAAGCCTTGGCGTATAAAATTGGCGAGTTGAAAATCCAAGAACAAAAGCAAAAAGCTAAGACTGCCCTCGGTGAAAAATTTGACCCGCGCGCATTCCATGCCGAAGTTTTAAAAGATGGCAGTGTACCCTTGTCAGTGCTTGAAGCAAAGATTGATCGCTGGATTAAATCGCAACAGTAAGCTTCAATTGCATATGTATTAAAAAAGCGCCACAAGGCGCTTTTTTAATGTTCACGGTTTGGGTAAATACAGCAATGGATCAACCGGCTTACCATTACGGCGTATTTCGAAATGCAACATATCACGCACCGCGCCAGTACGACCCATATCGGCAATATGTTGGCCTGCTTTAACCCTCACGCCTTCAGCCACTAAGCGCTTGCTGTTGTGGGCATAGGCAGAAATCCATTCGTTGTTATGCTTAATGATCAGCAACTCGCCATAGCCAATTAAACCGGCACCCGAATACACCACTACGCCATCTGCAGCGGAGAGAATCTTCTGCCCAGATTTTCCGGCCACATCAATACCTTGATTAGTTTTATCTTCTGCAATATATCTGCTAATAATTTCGCCCTTAACCGGCCATTGCCACGCAATAGAAGATGGCACAGCAATAATCGGCTTAGCTGTAGGTTGAATAGGTGTTGGTGTTGGTGTTGGTGTTGGTGTTGGTGTTGGTGTTGGTGTAGGATTACTGAGTGTCAGTTTTACATTGGGTAAAGTGGCCGCTGAGCTTTTCACCACCTTAGTATTAAGCACAGACGCAGGCGGGATTAGGCGCAATTTTTGGCCGGTTTGAATATAGTAACTTTCGTCAATGTTATTCCATGCCGCTACGTCACGATAATTCAAGCCAGCGCGAAACGAAATACCGTACAAGGTGTCGCCTACTTGCACGGTGTAGCTTGAGCCTAAGGATTTATTGTCAATTGTTGGCTGAATTGTTTTTGTTGAAGCAGTTGTTATGGTTACTGGTTTTTTGACATCCTTACTGGTTTGGTAGCCCGATTGACAGGCAATCAAACTCATCGATATGAGCAAAATTAGCGCCCAACGGAATAAGCCAAACAGGTGCACATTCATGGCTTTAACAATATATAGGCGATGATACCAATGACAACCAACACTATTGCAACCCAACCAAGGCGCTCAATATTTCGGCGGATTGCAGCTTCGGCTTTCTCACCACCCCACCGAATTGCAGCAGCAAGCAGATACAGCCGCTTGCCGCGGCCAACTGCCATGCAAGCAAGATAGGGGCCGATTGGTATACCGACGATGCCCGAAGCCCAAGCAACAACTTTCATCGGAATAACCGGCTGTATTGCAGCGATGACTAATGCGCCCAGTAGTGTCAGCCAATGTTCATTCATCTGCACACGAAGTGTCTGAACCCAGCTATCGATAGCTGTACGCATTCCATCGCTAAGCAACGGGCTGAACGATTCATAGGCAAAATGTCCGAGTGCATAGCCGAGCAAGGAGCCAATCAAACCACCGACTAAGCTGACAGTTGCATAGAAATATGCATTTTTCGGTTTGGCCAGACACATCGGTGCCATCATCACTTCCGGCATTACTGGAAAAAATATGGCTTCAATAAAACTAAGGAAGCCCAGATACCATGTCGCTTTGGGATGCGCAGCCCATAAAATGGCACGTTCGTATAAATTGCGAAACACCGCCATTAAAGTACTCCCGGTAATAATGGTACAAAACTCACCGGGCCAAGATTTTGCTCGTGTGTTTGGCCATCGATTTTTTCCACACGCACTAAATTCTGTTTGCCGGCATCAACTCCAACTGGCGAAATAAGCACACCCAAATTACTCAGTTGTGCCAATAATAGATGCACCATGGCAGGCGCGGCGCACGTTAAAAGTATGGCATCGAATGGGCCGTTTTCTGCCCAGCCAAGATTGCCGTCGTCGTGCTTTGAACGAATCAGTTCATGCAATTTGAGCTGCCGAAAGCGAGGCCGCGCCGAGCGCAGTAATTCATCAATGCGCTCAACGGTGTAAACCTGTATACCAAGTGATGCCAATACCGCAGTTTGATAACCCGAACCGGTACCGATTTCCAACACAGTTACTGGCATTTTTTTCTCAATCAAGGCTTCGGTCATTTTTGCAACAACCCACGGCTGCGAAATAGTTTGGCCATTACCAATCGGCAACGCAGTATCTTCATAAGCGCGCGACGCTAGTGCTTCATCAAGGAACACATGGCGAGGTAATGCACGCATCACATTCAATACGCGCTCATCGCGGATACCCTGTTCGCGCAAGCGCTCAATCAGGCGATCACGGGCGCGTTGCGAGGTCATACCTAAGCCTTTGGTTTGGGTATTTAACTGAAGTCGTTGAATCATTTCGGCAACACTTTGGATAATTCATTAACCCAGCCTGACACTTTTTCCAACGCTTGGTATCGGGTTAAATCAACATGAATGGGGGTGATGGATACAAAGCCATTTTTGACGGCATGGAAATCGGTACCTGGGCCGCCGTCTTGCTCTGGGCCAGCCGGGCCAATCCACCACATCGGGCGGCCGCGTGGATCGAGCTGCGGCACACAGGGCTCGGCGCGGTGGCGGTGGCCTAAACGCGTCACTTCAAAGCCTTTAATCTCGTGCCAAGGCAAATCAGGAATATTGACATTCAAAATGGTATCGGCGGGCAGCGGATCGCTGAACAGGCGCTCAATCAGGGCTTTCGCCACCCGAACACTGCTGTCGTAGTGTTTTGGTTTATGGCTGGGGCTGGCGCAACTGAGCGCGATAGCCGGCAAGCCTAAACAACGCCCTTCCATAGCCGCTGCTACCGTACCGGAATAAATCACGTCATCGCCCAAATTAGCGGTGTTATTGATGCCTGACAAGACAATATCGGGATCTTCTGGCAACAAGCCCGACAACGCCAAATGCACGCAATCGGTTGGTGTGCCAGTTACGCTGATGCGCCGTTCATCAAGATAGCGGACCCGCAAAGGGCTGCCAAGTGTTAAAGAGTTGGACGCGCCAGAGCGGTCGCGGTCGGGTGCTACAATGAATAAATGGTGATCATCCTGCGCCAAGCCTTCCGCTAAAGCCTTGATGCCTGGTGCTTCGATACCGTCGTCGTTACTGATTAAAATACGCATGGGTAAATGATAGCGGATATTAGACAGTGAGTGACGGCTTAATATTGTCAATTTTACTTAAGTAATGGTGCATAGCCAATCAGTTGAATCTACAATCGCATTTTGAATGGGAGTTAGCAGTAGCGCTTCTTGGCAAACGGCTCGATTCGGAAGTGCAGCCGCGAGCTAAGTAAGTAAAAAGGGTGCGCCTAGACGCACCCTATCAGCCAATATAGGCATACCTTACTATTATTCTTTATCTAATTTAACATTCAGATCGGTTACGGTATTGGTCAGCAACGTCAAACTGAAACGGCTATTATATTTAAGCAAAACATCTTCACCATCATCACGTTCAACCTTAATGCCGATAGGTGCATATTTTTTAAATGCATTTTCGACCAGTTTGGCAATATCGTTTTCGCTCAACCCTTTTGCAACCGATATGCTAATGCTAGTAGGTTGTTTGTTTTGCAGTGCAAACAGGAACACCAGTTCGCCAGATGAATCGGTTCGGTTATCGAACTTGATACGCCATTTATTAGAATATTGCAGTACGGTTGTATCAACAGCCGGTGCTGTTGCGGCGGTGACATCTTTAATTACAACCACTGCTTGCGAGTTTGTGGCTTGCTGTGAGAAGCCGCTTGTACTGAATGAAAGCAAAAGAGCGGCTAATGTGGCTTGCGTTAAGTTTTTCATATGTAGAGTCCTTGTTTGTTTAGTTTAATTTTTTCAATTGAGTAGTAGTTTATGTCTCTTTGTAAACGGGCTTAAGCTGCCCAAATGGTCTTTACTTTGCTGTTCTTCGCCTTCCAATTCCTGTGTAGCGGGAATTTCTTCGGGACCGGAGTTTTCGGCGGCATCCACCAGCGTATGACTAACTGGATTTTCATTATCATCATCCAGCCCGTCATCGAGATTGATGTGTTCATCATTCTGCTGAGCGGCGATTTCAGGTTGAGAGGGTTCGTCACCAACGAACAAAGGGGTATTTTTATTGTCTGATTGAATTTGCATATGAACCTCACTGAATGGGATAGCTGTCAGTTTAGGAGGCAGCACAATACGTGTCCGTGCGTTGCCGCGCACAAGCCAATCAAAGGTTCTGGCATGGTGCGCCATCATCCACCTACACACGTTAATCAGCGTATTTACAAAGTCTTTTGCTATCATATGATTATGACTAAACGCGCACTCCCCCCTATTCATTACCATGGAGCCCTGTTGGTATTTTTGCTCGCATTATTCGCCCTGCCCTTGCCTGCCACTGCAACGCAAGTGCTTGCAAAAACGGCAGATAGCGTTTTAGCCAAAGAAACATCGGGCACTGAACAAAAATGGGAACCCTCCGAGCAAGATCAATTAAAAATCAAACTGCTTTCCTACCAATATTTACAAGCCAAAGACAATGGCGAGTTTGATGCTGCCTTTTCAGCTTTTGCAGAAAGCACAAAATCGGCTATCGATTTCAAAAAATGGAAATACAACATTGTGCTATTTAACGCTAATGCCGGCGCTAAAATTTACCTAACATTTACCCGCATTTCTTGGTATGAAAACCCTGTCAAAGATCCTGTTTCAGGTATTTTTGTTGCAGTAAATTATTCTGGCGTATTCACCAATGTGGATATCCAATGCGGCAGCCTAATGTGGCATAAAAAAATAGATGGCAACTTTGAACTAATACGTGAAGAACAAAACTACATTGATAAATCCAGTCAGGAAAAGCTAAACGCAAATGATATTAACCAAGTTAAAGCCAAGTTTGGCTGCCTGAATTAGCATGGTGCGCCTTCGCACACCCTATAAAATGGGATAAATCATAGGGTGCGCCATGTGCGCACAGAATGGCCGTAAAATACACCCATGACGACAAAAAAACCGCCGCCCATCGCCCCCGAAGACAGTGAATTATTCCGCGAAGCTATTGGTCCGGTGATTGTGCATAGGCACACCGAAAGCCGCCTGAGCAAAGCCAAGCCTAAGCCGCGCGCGCGTATGTTTGAACGCGATGAGCATGATGCCTTGCTGCAATCAAAACGCGTTTCAGCGCTTGACGCCGCTCTGCAACTGCATGAGCCACTGTTTTACCAAGGCCCAAAGATTGCAAACCGAGTGATGCGGCAATTGAAATCTGGAGCTATTCGCGTGGATGCTGAATTTGATTTGCATGGCATGCTGGCAGTGAATGCTGAGCGGTATTTAAAACAATTTCTGGTTGATGTGTACAAAGAACAATTGCACTGCATTCGAATCATCCACGGCAAAGGCACGCGCTCCGAGGCCGGGCCAGTGCTGCATAATGTGGTTGATAAAATATTACGTCAACAAGGCCGCGTACTGGCCTATTGTTCAGCACCACAAAACCAAGGTGGCACCGGCGCTGTGTTAGCATTAATTGAATAATTGGAGTACATCAAAATGTCAAACAGACACTCAGAGCGTCACCGTACTAATCGTATTGGTTGGCTGCGCGCCGCCGTATTAGGCGCTAACGATGGCATCGTTTCAACTGCCAGCTTGATTTTAGGTGTAGCTGCTGCGCATGCAAACCATCAAACGATTTTACTAACCGGTGTCGCTGGCTTGGTGGCTGGCGCTATGTCGATGGCGGCCGGCGAATATGTGTCGGTGCATTCGCAGGCCGATACCGAAAAAGCCGATCTTGAGAAAGAACGACTAGAATTGCTTAACGATGCAGACTCTGAATTGAAAGAGCTAACCGCTATTTACGTGCATCGTGGCTTGGATGCTTCGCTCGCTAAGCAAGTAGCCGTTCAACTCACCGCACATGATGCATTAGGCACGCATGCGCGCGATGAGCTGGGTATTTCCGCAACGTTCAGCGCAAACCCTATTCAAGCTGCATTATCCTCAGCGGCCAGTTTTGCGGTTGGTGCAGCGTTGCCATTATCTGTGGTGGTGTGGTTTCCTGAAAGCCTACTCAACTGGGCTGTTGGCATCAGTTCTTTGCTTTTTTTGGCATTGCTTGGTGGTATTGCGGCTAAAACCGGTGGTGCAAAAATTTTTACCGGTGCAGCTCGCGTGTGTTTTTGGGGCGCGTTAGCAATGCTATTAACTAGCCTAGTTGGCAGTTTATTCGGCGTATCGGTGTAATCAAGTAAACTCGCCGAGTTCCGCCAATACCGAAGTAGCGTAGGCACCTGGCGGCAATTCAAAACTGAGCTTCAACACATCATCGGCATTGAATTGCCAGTCAAAATCTTTGGCGATTAAGCGCAGTGCGCGGCGCTCTTGGCGCAAGCCGGCCTTTTCCAAACCACGACACAGCTCGGTGAACTCAATAGGCAATTGCGCTTCTAGTGCCAATGTATCGTCTTGACTGCGTAATTCGCCCGCGCCCCATAATGGCCCAGTAGGGTGAATATCTAAGGCTTCACAGCGCTGCAATAATTCTTTGCTGAGTAACTCAGGTCCGAAAATACTTTTAGTACCTTCAAGCATCCATACATCGCCCAACAAAGCTTTATTCCAGTTACCTGCGGCAACCCGCTTGGCCAGCAAATGGTTAAACACATACGAACGCGCGGCTGATAAATAAATTGAGCGCTTGGCGCGGTCTACGCGTCGGCCTTCAAACATGCCTAAGGCTTTATCAACATTAGCTTGTTCATGCCCGAAGCGTTGTTCGCCAAAATAATTCGGAACGCCGTGTGTTTTGATGCAATGCAGGCTTTGTTCAAGTAACTGTTTATCGGCCACCAGTTCGCGAAGTGTCAGTTCAAATCGGTTTCCAGCCAAAGCACCACGCGCCAGTTTGCGATTATGCCAAACGGAATGTAGTACCGTGCAATTTTCGTTGTTGAGTAGATGCACATCGGGCGAAATTTTCTTTGGAATGCGCACCGAAAAGCGCTGTGTGGTCACTGCATGCCGGTCTTTCATGCCAGCATACGAGACATCGCGCTCGTCAATACCGGCCCAGCGCGCAATTTCCTGTGCGCAAAAGGCGGTGTTAAGGCCGCGCTTTTGAATGCTCAATAATAAATGTTCACCTTCGCCACTGGCTTCAAAGCTTGGCAATTCATGCACAATAAAATCTTCGGCAACACTACGAATGCGCCCAGTACAAGGCGCTGCATTTGATGCGCGAACGAGATTCATACTTTACTCAACAACACCACAGCCTGCGCGGCAATGCCTTCTTTGCGGCCAGTAAAACCGAGTTGTTCGGTAGTGGTGGCTTTAATCGATATTTGCTCAATCGATACTTGCATCACAGCGGCCAAACGTTGCCGCATGGCAAGAATATGCAGATTCATTTTAGGCAGTTCGCAGATGATGGTCATGTCTGCATTGCCTAACTGATAATCGTGCTCGCTAATTAATTGCATGCAATGCTTGAGCAAATCGGTGCTGTCGGCATTTTTCCAACGCGCATCGCTAGGCGGAAAATGCACGCCAATATCACCCAAAGCCAACGCGCCCAACAGCGCATCACATAAGGCATGAATCAACACATCGCCATCGGAATGCGCAAGTAAGCTATGGCTGTGTGGAATATTTACGCCGCCAATGATAATGCTATCGCCGCTAGTAAATGCATGTACATCAAAGCCACTGCCTATTCGCATCATGAGAAAT
>JAYTOD010000236.1:0-2777 GCA_043747995.1 Arenimonas sp. | reverse complement strand
TTGCTGAAACTGCCAATGGACTTTTTTGAGAAGCGTCATTTAGGCGACATCACCTCGCGCATGGGCAGTGTTCAAACGATTCAGCGCACACTTACCACCAGTTTTGTGGAAGCCATTATTGATGGCATGATGACAATAGTAACCTTAGCAATGATGCTGTATTACAGTTGGAAGCTGGCTTTATTCACGCTTGCCGCCGTTTTGATTTATGCGGCTATGCGCGCGATTGCTTATCGCCCGATGCGCGCCATCACTGAAAAGCAATTGCTGGCCGGTGCTAAGCAGCAAAGCCATTTGCTGGAATCGATTCGTGGCATGCAGTCGGTTAAGTTAGCGGGCAGCGAGCCAACCCGCAAATCGGTGTATGCCAATCTAATGAACGACACCTTGAACAATGAACTATCTCTGGCAAAACTTGGCTTGGGGTTTAATTCGGCGAACCAATTGGTATTCGGCTTAGAACGGATTGCGGTGATATGGTTTGGTGCCACCTTGGCAATGAGTAATATTTTCTCGGTGGGTATGCTCATTGCGTATCTATCGTATAAAGATCAATTCACTGGCCGTGTGGCGGGTTTAATTGATAAAGCCATTGAGTTTCGCATGTTGCGTTTGCACGGTGAACGGCTAGCCGATATTGTATTAACCGAACCGGATTCAGCCAACGATGGTCTATTAGAAATTGACGATAAGGATTTAGCCACGCTGAGCATCAATGGTTTGAACTTTCGTTACTCCGAAGGTGACCCGTGGGTAATTAAGGACTGTGCATTTACAATTAAAGACGGTGAATCCGTAGCCATAGTAGGTGCCTCCGGTTGCGGTAAAACGACTTTAGTGAAATTGATGCTCGGTTTGCTTAAGCCTGAATCTGGCAGTATTCAATTTTCAGAACAAGACATTACGCAACTTGGCATGGCCAACTACCGCCGCCATGTTGGTTCAGTGATGCAAGACGATCAATTATTTGCAGGCTCAATAGCTGATAATATTTCATTCTTCGACGAGAATTTCGATATGGCGCGCATTGAACAAGCGGCGCGAATGGCAGCCATTCACGATGAGATTACTGCCATGCCCATGGCGTACCATAGCTTGATTGGCGATATGGGTACTAGCCTTTCGGGCGGCCAAAAGCAGCGGGTAATTCTGGCACGGGCTTTGTATCGCCAACCGAAGATTTTATTCTTGGATGAAGCCACCAGCCATTTGGATATTCATAACGAGCGTTTGGTGAATGATGCGGTGAAGAAGTTAAACATCACCAAAATCATTATTGCGCATCGCCCTGAAACTATTGCAAGCGCCGATCGTGTGTTGACGATGCATGCAGGCTGTATTGTGCATGACTCTGCCAATCCGCAAGAATCGGTTGCTGAAACAGAGGTGGCGCTATGAGCGAGAGTTTGTTTCGGCAAGAAGCACTGGATGCCAAGAAGCACAGTTTCTTGGGCAGTATATCCATCGCGCAGCCGATAGCGCTTTGGGTGTATGCCGGTGGCGGACTTTTATGTGCTTGCTTGATTGTGATGTTCTTAATGCTTGGCGAATACACACGGCGAACCACCGTGGTGGGAAGCTTAGTGCCAAATCTTGGCTTAGCCACTTTGATTGCGCCCATTCAAGGTGTGGTCAACAGCACATCAGCCAATGAAGGAGATATGGTTCGCAAAGGGCAATCGCTCATTAGCATTGGGCAACCGCGATTAAGTACGCAAGGCGTTGATGTGGCATCGCAAGTGCTCTCGGAAATTGGCCATCGCAAAGCGGCACTTGAAGAAATGGGCGCAGCGAAATTGCAACAAACCGATGCGCAGATTGCCGGTTTAGGTAATCAATTGCTCATCGCGGAAAAACAGCGCGTGCAGATGCTCTCCGAGATAAAGACCAAGCGCGAACAATGGACATTGGCACAAGGCAGCCTTAATCGCTATGAAACTTTGGCCGGTAGTCAATACATCAGCCAAATTCAGCTAGAACAGCAAAAGAATGCCGTGCTTTCTTTTCAAGCCGATGTGCAAGCTTTTGAACGGCAACTCAATGAACGGCAAAGTGGCATTAGTCAACTGCGCCAATCGGTTCAAGAATTACAAGCACAACGCCGAAGTTTATTGGCATCCGGCATTAACGACAGAGCCAGCCTAACGCAAGAACAACGTGTGCAAGAAGGCAATGCGGGTGTGTCGGTGCAGTCTCCGGTGGATGGCTTAGTGTCCAGCCGGATCATTGAGCCAGGCCAAGTGGTGCAGGCGGGGCAGCCATTGCTATCGGTACTACCGAAATCTTCAAAATTGGAGGCGCACCTTTTGGTGCCTAGTTCCGCTATGGGATTTATTGCGCCGGGCGACAAAGTGTTACTCAGATACCAAGCCTATCCGTATCAAAAATTCGGGCATTACAGCGGCACAGTGAAAGCACTCACCCGCAATGTGGTATCGAATGACAGTCAAAGTAAGCAGAGTTACTACCGCGCTATTGTGCAATTAGACACGCAATCGGTGCTGGCATATGGCAAGCAAGAGCCGCTTCGTCCTGGCTTAGCCATGGAAGCAGATATTCTAGGCGATACCCGAAAACTCTATGAATGGTTATTCGAGCCGGTGTATGCGCTGAAAGGAAAATTATAATCCCCCTTTTTTGTAAAGAGGAAAAGCGCGAAGCGCAGAAGGATGTGTTTATTTAATGCTTACCAAAACTCGCTTCTCGGCCAATCACTTGATGAATGCGCAATTGCGGCCCCAGTTCTAAAGCCGTTAAGCTGCCGCCCCAGACCGCAC
>JAYTOD010000235.1:0-1884 GCA_043747995.1 Arenimonas sp. | reverse complement strand
TACCTGCGCGGTACAAATATTCGAGGTCGCTTTTTCACGACGAATATGTTGTTCGCGGGTTTGCAAAGTTAAACGATAAGCGGGTTGTCCGCGTGAATCCACCGACACACCAATAAGGCGACCGGGAATATTACGTTTAATCGCATCGCGCACCGACATGTAAGCCGCATGTGGACCACCAAAGCCCATCGGCACGCCAAAACGCTGGGTTGAACCAATCGCGATATCGGCACCGAGTTCGCCGGGTGAGGTGAGAATGGTTAATGCCAATGGATCTGCCGCCATAATGCTGAGCGCACCGGCGGCTTTCAGTTGTGCAATAACAGCGCGGAAATTACGCACTTCGCCATCGGTGCCTGGGTATTGAAAAATCGCACCGAAGACATCGCTGGCCACTAAATCAGTATCGGGATTACCGATGATCAATTCCCAGCCTAGCGGCTCGGCGCGTGTGCGCATTAGGGCTATCGATTGCGGATGGCAGTTCTCATCGATAAAGAATTTTTTTGTTTTGGCTTTTGAAACACGTTCGGCAACCGCCATCGCTTCGGCAGCGGCAGTGCCTTCATCCAACAAGGAAGCATTAGCAACATCTAGGCCAGTGAGTTCACAAATCATGGTTTGGAAATTCAGCAGTGCTTCCAAGCGGCCTTGGGAAATTTCTGGTTGGTACGGCGTGTAGGCGGTGTACCAAGCTGGGTTTTCCAGAATATTGCGCAGGATCACCAGCGGAGTGAATGTGCCGTTGTAACCTTGGCCAATCAACGAGGTGAACACCTGGTTTTTATTAGCCAATTCGCGCAAACGAGCCAGCGCTTCCACTTCGGATAAGGCGCGGCCCATGCTGCTCAGAGGTTTCAGGATGCGAATTGAATCAGGCAATGTTTCCGCAATTAGCGTGTCCATGCTATCAACACCAACGGTATCGAGCATTTGCTGCACTTCTTGTGGTGATGGGCCAATATGTCGAGCGGCAAAATCACGGGCAACGTGTGGCAAAGGCAAAGCAGTTGGATTGGTCATGGCAGTTCTCGGTAGGCGCGCGTTAATATGCCAAACATAAGCCTGTTCGGCATCGGCGCCCCCTCTGTCTGTGTGCCTGAGAGTGTTATCCCGTCGGCAGGCGTTGGTGCATCGCACGTCGCCATTTTTCAGAGTGTTGAATTACCGGTGGTTCTTTTGCCTGAGAGTTTCCGGGGCGGTTGCTCCTTCGGCGCTGGGAATCCAATCTCTCCCACACGGCGATTAATTATAACAGGATAGAAGCGTGGCTTGGCGTGAATAAACTATAACAAATCAGCAAATTGATAATGTCCACTGGCTTTGCTGTTGATTTTTTCGGCCGCGAACAATGCGCCCTGCGCAAAGATGTCGCGGTTGCTGGCTCTATGCGTTAATTCGATGCGTTCACCGGCACCCGTAAATTGCACCGTATGCTCGCCCACCACATCGCCGCAACGCAGTGAATGGTAATTGGGCTCAAGGCCAGATGCGTTATGCGCGATTTTACCCAAGGTCAAGGCTGTGCCCGAAGGTGCATCCACTTTGTGCACATGATGCGCTTCAATGATGTCGAGATTCCAATGTTTCAGCCATTGCCCCGCTTGAGCAACTAATTTGCTTAATACTGCAACTCCCAAGGAAAAATTTGAGGCCCACAGCACCGGAATTAACACGCCAGCGGTTTTTAGCGCTTCGAATTGTTTATCAGATAAGCCCGTTGTGCCGCTGATTAAGGCTTTTTTGCGTTCAATGCAGAGCGCTAGAATGGCATCAAAGCCTTCTGGTGAGCTGAAATCGATAGCCACATCAAACTCAGCCATCTGCCCTAGCGCCGCAATATCGGCGCGCCCAGTGCATGCAACAATACGCAACAAAGGATTA
>JAYTOD010000234.1:0-1839 GCA_043747995.1 Arenimonas sp. | reverse complement strand
GGCAAAACCTCGGTCAATGATTTACTGCGTGGTGCTGTGGAATGAGCATAATGCTTTACGGTTTGCCGAACTGCGACACCTGCAAAAAAGCGCAGAATTGGCTGAAGCGCTTTAATCATGATTTTACATTCATCGATTATCGCACCAATCCGATTTCGCCTGACATGCTCAGCCAATGGGCTGAACAGTTAGGCGGTTTTGATGCTTTGCTTAATAAAGCCAGCACTACTTGGCGGAATTTATTGCCGAATAAGAAAACACCCGGCTCCAAGCCTGAATATCTGATGCTTTTAAAAGAATATCCGGCCTTGATTAAGCGCCCAGTGTTATTGCTCAGCAATGGCCAAGTTCTGTTAGGCTTTAAAGACACGAATTACAAACACATATTAGCTGAAGAAAAAATATGAGTGCAGTGCTTGATTTGACCCTTGATTTGCTCGCCCGAGATTCGGTTACGCCGAATGATGCCGGTTGTCAGGAGCTGATTATTGAGCGCTTGCAAAAAGCGGGTTGCAATGTGCAACGCTTAGATTTCGGTGTAGTAAAAAATATTTTTATCACGCATGGGCAAGGTTCGCCCGTATTGCTGTTTTTGGGCCATACCGATGTGGTGCCGCCTGGCGCTTTAGCCGATTGGCAATCTAATCCATTTGCGCCAGAAATTCGTGATGGTGTGTTGTATGGCCGTGGTGCGGCCGATATGAAAGGCTCGGTGGCAGCATTTGTGCTGGCTATGCAGCAGATGATTGCTGAGCACCCAGAGCATGCTGGAACTTTAGCGTTATTGCTCACCTCAGATGAAGAAGGCGATGCTATTGATGGTGTGCGCAAAGTTGCTGAGCACTTCAAAACCTGTGGTCAGAAAATCGATTACTGCATTACTGGTGAACCTTCTTCGATGGAAAAACTGGGTGATTTGGTGCGTATTGGCCGGCGCGGCACACTAAGCGCAACGCTCATCGTGCAAGGCATTCAAGGCCACGTGGCATACCCAGAGCGGGCTCGCAATCCGATACATCAAGCACTGGCGCCATTAGACGAATTAGCTGCACGGCAATGGGATGATGGCTATATCAATTTCCCTGCATCAAGCTTTCAAATTTCGAACATCAAGGCCGGAACTGGTGCCAATAACGTGATTCCGGGGCGTTGCGAAGTGTTGTTCAATTTTCGCTACAACCCAAGTTGGCGCGCTGAGCAACTTGAGCAAGAAGTGTATGCTGTTTTGGATAAGCACGGTCTGAGCTATCAAATTAAATGGCATCGCGGCGGCGAACCCTTTTTAACGCATGAAGGTACGCTTCGCAAAGCGGTTCGTGAAGTGATTGCTGAGCACTTAGACTTAATTCCGCTGGAAAATACCGGTGGCGGCACATCTGATGCACGCTTCATTGCGCCATTGGGTGCAGAGGTTATCGAGTTCGGACCAATCAATGCCAGCATTCATAAAGTTAACGAACACATATTGGTTGCCGATTTAGAACGATTGCCAATGTTATATGCTGAAATGGCCAAAAAGTTGCTAGTGTAGGTCGGGCAATGCTTGCTAGATATGAAATATTTTTCATTTAAATAATACGGAGAAACTCATGACAATTACACAATGGTGCGTTCTGGTTGCATGCTTATTGCCAATTTTAACGATGGGTGCTGCAAAGGCTAGCTTTGGCCGAATGCCTCGTAGGGATGGCGGTTTCGATAATGTCAACCCGCGCGAGTGGGAAGCAAAACTTACAGGCTGGCAAGGCCGCGCGCATGCTGCACAAAACAATGGCTTTGAAGCCTTGCCACTGTTCCTAGCTGGCGTGATCTTTGCCCAGATTGGTGGCATTGAACAAG
>JAYTOD010000233.1:0-8443 GCA_043747995.1 Arenimonas sp. | reverse complement strand
TAGTCAATAAGCGCCTGACTGCCATCTTTGCCCGGCTTTCCGGTTGGTAAACGCATATCGATGATGCGCTGACTGGCAAACAAGCTCATTGCAGTGCTGTGCTGGTATAAATCCTGCCAGTCGAAACTGCTGCTATCGGTTTCTAACACAATACGTTCAGAAAACCCTATGGCTTTAAGTTTATTTCGCAGTGCATCGGCGCACTCTTGAATCAGCAGTGGTTCTTGGCCACATAATAAATACACCGGCTTAATCGCGGATTGGCTTAGCGCATTTAGGAATTGTTCGTTCGATTGACTCATTAATGCTGAGGTTGCAAAACAATACTAGATCGTCGCAAAATCGAATGAATCATTTCCGTTTGCATTTCACGCTTTAACAGCTCTTGCTCCGCTGGGCTGCCTGCCGAAATGTTGATGTCGTAACTGAATTCACGGCGCAACTCTACTACCTGATTATCAATCAAGGTATTGCCAGCTGTATCAAGTAAAGAGTAGGTCACCCGATAGCGCATCAGATATTCACGCACCTGGGCATTTTGATCTAAAGAAAGCGGCTTGGTTTCAAGCTCCTCTTTTGAAATGCTAATCACATTCGAAGCATCTCCAGCACGTGCAATTTGCGCTCCGCCAGCGCTAAGTGTGCGCTCAATATTATCGGCCAAGCTACTGTATGGATCTTTGGCCAGTACGCTAAAAGGCGTTTGCACTTGGCTAAGTTCAATCACATTGCTAGGCTTAAAGCCACATGCACTTAGCAATAGAGTTAGCACTAAAATGAGTATGCGCATTATATGGCCACCACAATATTGACAATTTTATTCGGCACAACAATCACCTTCTTAATGGTTTGGCCCAGCAAAAATTTATGTACGTTAGGCTCTGCTAAAGCCATGGCTTCAACTTGCTCTTTCGATGCGTTAACAGCTACTTCAATAGTAGCACGCAGCCTGCCATTAACCTGAACCGCCAAGGCAATACTATCGCGAACCAACGCCACTGCATCGGCTTTGGGGAACGCCACGGTTTCTAGCGTGGTTTCCGGCTTGCCCAGTAGTTGCCACAAGGTATGCGCCATATGCGGGGTGATGGGGTTTATTAACAGCGTTACCGCTTCATAGGCTTCTTGCAATAATGCGCGGTCGTTGCTCGATTTAACCTCGAATTTTGCGGTGGCGTTCAATAGCTCCATCACTGCCGCAATCGCGGTATTGAAGGTTAAGCGTCGGCCGTAATCATCGCTCACTTTATGAATGGTTTCGTGCAACTGGCGACGCAAGGTTTTTGCTTCTGCGCTAAGCACGTTCACATTCAAGGCCTCGCAAGCACCTTGATCAACATGCTTAGATACTTGTGCCCATAAACGTCGCAGAAAACGATACATACCCTCAACACCGGTTTCGCTCCAATCCAAACTTTGCTCAGGCGGCGATGCAAACATCGAGAACAAGCGAACGGTATCGGCACCGAATTTATCCACCATAGTTTGCGGATCAACACCGTTGTTTTTCGATTTCGACATTTTCTCGGTGCCGCCAATTTCAACTGGCATGCCATCCGAAATTAATGTGGCTCCAATAATTTTACCGCGTTCATCGCAGTCAATGGCCACATCGGCTGGATTGAACCATGTCTTCGAGCCATCGTTTTCCAAGCGATAAAATGTATCGGCGATCACCATGCCTTGGCACAGCAAATTAGTAGCCGGTTCATCGCTGTGCACCAAGCCGGCATCACGCATCAGCTTGTGATAAAAACGGAAATACATCAAATGCATAATCGCGTGTTCAATGCCACCGATGTAGTAATCAACTGGCAGCCAATAGTTGGCACGCTCATCAACTAAATCTTGCGCCCCAGGCGAGGTATAACGGGCGTAATACCAACTGGATTCCATAAAGGTATCGAAGGTATCGGTTTCGCGCTCCGCTGAACCACCGCAGCTTGGGCAAGTGGTTTTGCGCCAATCCAAATTGGTTTTAATCGGCGATCCGGTGCCCGAGAACGCCACATCTTCTGGCAACAGCACCGGCAACTGATTTTCAGGCACTGGCCCCGCACCGCAGGTTTCGCAATAAATCATCGGGATTGGACAACCCCAATAGCGCTGACGGGATACGCCCCAATCGCGCAGGCGGAAATTAACCCGATGCGCGCCCTGCCCGTTGCTGACCAATTCGGTTTTCAAATACTCAAAGGCTTGCTTGAAATTTTTGCCGTCTAACACGCCGGAATTGATTACGGTTAAGCCAGCAGCGGTCTTATCGGCGTACCAATCTTGCCATTGTGCTACTTCAAAACTCTCATTAGGCACAGCAATAACTTGCTTAATCGGCAACACGTATTTATGCGCAAATTCAAAATCGCGTTGGTCATGGCCTGGAACCGCCATCACCGCGCCGGTGCCGTAGCCCATTAATACAAAATTGGCGACCCAAACTGGCACGTTCTCGCCCGAAAGTGGATGCGTGGCAAATACGCCGGTGAACATGCCTTTCTTTTCTTGGGTTTCCAGCTCGGCTTCCGACACGCCACCTTGCTTGCAAGTATCG
Source organism: Arenimonas sp. (assembly GCA_043747995.1). Classification (GTDB taxonomy): domain Bacteria; phylum Pseudomonadota; class Gammaproteobacteria; order Xanthomonadales; family Xanthomonadaceae; genus Arenimonas. Next base: position 5,892 of record JAYTOD010000233.1, on the reverse strand, counting down.
ATAAACGCCTGCAACTCAGCATTATGTTTAGCGGCTTCTAAAGCCAAAGGATGCTCGGCAGCTACAGCTAAATAGGTCACACCCATTAAGGTATCGGGGCGAGTGGTGAACACCGTCAATGGCTCGCCGTTTTCCACAGCAAAAGTAATTTCCAAACCTTCGCTGCGACCAATCCAATTGCGCTGCATGGTTTTCACTGAATCGGGCCAGCCGCTCAATGTATCCAAGCCGTCTAGCAATTCTTGTGCATAATCGGTGATTTTTAAAAACCACTGCGGTATTTCGCGTTTTTCAACCAACGCGCCAGAGCGCCAGCCGCGGCCGTCAATCACTTGTTCGTTGGCCAGCACGGTTTGATCGATTGGATCCCAGTTCACCACCGAGTTCTTGCGGTACACAATGCCTTTGTTGAACAGGCGTGTGAACATCAGCTGTTCGCAACGGTAGTACTCGGGCGTGCAAGTGGTTAATTCACGGCTCCAATCAATGGCATAACCCAAACTTTTCAACTGGCTACGCATATGGTCGATATTGGCGTAGGTCCACTTCGCAGGTGCGGTTTTGTTTTTAATGGCGGCATTTTCAGCCGGCAAGCCGAACGCATCCCAACCCATCGGCTGCAGCACGTTGAAGCCTTGCATACGCTTGAAGCGCGAAATCACATCGCCGATGGTGTAATTGCGCACGTGGCCCATATGTAACGCGCCGGATGGGTACGGCAACATCGACAAACAATAGTATTTTGGCAGTTCAGATTGCTCATTCACTTCAAAAGCTCGGCTATTTTGCCAATGCTTTTGTGCAGCGGATTCAATCTGTTGTGGGTGGTAAACACCCTTTTCTACGGACTCGGACATGCGGCTAAATTAGTATGTTTATAAGGCTTATAGAGTACCGCAAATGCCGGTTTTTAGACAGAAAAACCTTGTCATCCCTGCCGCGTTATGCGTTTCCTTCTTGTTGTGCATATGGAGATCCCGATTCAAATGGAACTGAGGTCATTTCGTTTGAATAACCACCTCTATAACTGTTAATCAAGTCTGCATCACCGGATAATCCGTATACCCCTCAGCCCCGCCACCGTAATACAACTCCATTTTGCCCGAATTTAACGGATAATTTTTTTTCAAGCGCGCTGGTAAATCGGGGTTTGCAATAAATGGTCGGCCCATAGCCACCGCATCAATGAGTTTTGCATCCAAAAGTGGTTGCGCTTTTTCAACGGTATAGCCACCAGCGGCAACAATAACGCCGGGGAATTTGGCACGTAGCTGTTCACGGAATTCTAGTGTTAAGGCTGGGCCGCCAGCCCAATCGGGTTCCGACAAATGCAAATAGCCCAGGCCGCGCTGTGCGAATTGCTCGGCTAAATACAAGCCCATGGCTTGCCCTGCTTGGTCGTCTAAGCCATTGAAAATGCCGAGCGGTGAAATGCGGATGCCCACATGCGCAGCGTCCCATTCGCCAATCACAGCATCAACTACTTCTAAAGTTAAGCGCGCGCGGTTTTCCAAGCTGCCGCCATATTGATCATCGCGGAAATTGCTTTCCTCCGACATAAACTGATGCAGCAAATAGCCATGCGCGGCGTGGATTTCCACCATATCAAAGCCAGCTTTGCGGGAATTGCGGGTGGCAATTCGGTATTCTTCTAGCAAACGCGGAATTTCGTCGGTGCGCAAAGCACGTGGTGTGCTGCAGGCAATGCGCACCATGTTGCCGTGCTCGTCTTTCACGGTGGTTTTATTCTGATACGGTTTGTCGGATGCCGATACCGGATCTTGTCCGTTGGGTTGAAGGCTGGTGTGCGACACGCGGCCAACATGCCAAAGCTGCATGCAGATTTTTCCGCCCGCGCTGTGCACAGATTCATTCACCAACTTCCAGCCGGCTACTTGTTCGGCGCTGTAAATGCCGGGTGTGTCGGCGTAGCCTTTGCCCTCCGGCGAAATTTGCGATGCTTCGGTAATCACTAAACCGGCGCTAGCGCGTTGCGTATAGTATTCGGCCATCAAGGCATTCGGCACATCGCCGGGCTGGCTGGCGCGCATGCGGGTTAAAGGCGCTAGAAAAATACGGTTATTTAAGTGCAAACTGCCAACATTTATGGCATCAAACAGTGTTACTGACATGCAAATCTCCAAGAATTCGACCTATGACGGTAAAGGCGGTACACTTTTTCATTCTTATAGAATTTAGGCGAAACGATGAAATTCAAGGCAAAGGCAGTTATTTCTTTCGGCATGTTTTGCATGGCGCCACTGGCAATGGCGGAAACCACAGCTATTCAGTGTGGTAATTTGTTTGATTCAGCCAGCGCAAAAATGCTGGGCGCAAAAACCATCATGATTGAAGGTAATAAAATCAGCCGAATTTTAGATGGCGCAAGCACGGTGCCAAATGCCAAGATTGTTAATCTCAGCAGCCAAACTTGTAGCCCGGGCTTTATTGACCTGCATGTGCACTTATCCGATCAATCCAACCCGAATAGCTACAGCGATGAATTTCGTTTAAACACTGAGCACTTTGCGTATCGCTCAGTGGGTTTCGCCGAAAAAACACTATTGGCTGGTTTCACCACGGTTCGCGATTTGGGCGGCAGCATTATTCCCGCCCTGCGCGACTCCATCAACCAAGGCATTATCCGTGGCCCACGTATTTGGGCAGCGGGTAAAGCCATTGGCACTACTGGCGGACACGCCGATCCAACCAATGGCTACAACGCAGAGCTTTCACATTTAATTGGGCCGCCAGGCCCGGTAGATGGTGTGATTAATAGCGTTGATGATGCTCGCCAAGCGGTGCGTCAGCGTTATAAAGAAGGCTCGGATGTCATTAAAATAACTGCCACCGGTGGCGTGCTGAGTTACGCCAAAAGCGGCGATGCGCCGCAATTCACCATTGAAGAGATTAAAGCGGTGGTAGATACCGCCAAAGATTATGGCTACAAAGTGGCCGCGCATGCACACGGCAAAGAAGGCATGAAGCGCGCCATTTTGGGTGGAGTCACAAGCATTGAACACGGCACGTATATGGATGAAGAATTGTTCAAGTTGATGAAGCAATATGGCACCTGGTATGTGCCGACCATTAGCGCCGGTCGCTTCGTGGCCGAAAAGGCCAAAATTGATGGCTATTTTCCAGAAGTAATACGCCCAAAAGCTGCCCGCATAGGTGCCTTAATCCAAACCACTGCCGCCAATGCTTATAAAGCCGGTGTGCCAATTGCTTTCGGCACCGATGCCGGCGTTGGACCGCACGGCGATAACGCCAAGGAATTCGTGTTCATGGTCGAAGCCGGCATGCCGGCATCCTATGCTTTGCAAGCAGCCACTTTCAATGCCGCTAAAGTCATCGGATCGACTGATATCGGTCAAATCAAACCCGGCATGTATGCCGATATTGTGGCCATGAGCAAAGACCCTACACAAGACATTAATACCACCTTGAATGTAGCCTTCGTGATGAAAGACGGTGTGATCTACAAACAACCGTAATGAATCACGATCTGTATATGCGCCGAGCCTTAGACTTGGCGCAACAAGCCAAAGGACATACTTGGCCAAACCCGATGGTTGGCTGCGTAATTATTAAAAATGGCGAAGTGCTTGCTGAAGGCTGGCATACCAAAGCTGGCCAAGCTCATGCTGAATTAGATGCCATCCAAAATGCCGAATCATCGGTTGCCGGCAGCACGCTGTATGTGAACCTTGAGCCGTGTTGCCACAGCAATAAACGCACTCCGCCCTGCGCGCAGCGCTTAATTGCAGAAGGCATTAGTACCGTTGTTATAGCCAATATTGATCCACACCCTGAGGTTTTTGGATGCGGCATTACCCTGCTACGTGAGGCCGGCATTGAAGTGATAACTGATGTGTTGGCGCTGGAAGGCGAATTGCTTAACGAAGTGTTTTTTCATAATCAGCATACGCAAAAGCCTTTTGTACATTTAAAATTGGCCAGCACTTTAGATGGCAAAATAGCCATGGCTAATGGCCAATCGCAATGGATAACTGGCCAAGCGGCACGCTTGCATGCCCACCAGCTACGCGCTGAACACATGGCCATTGCGGTGGGCGCACAAACCATTCGGCAGGATAATCCGCAGCTTACTGTGCGCTTGCCAAACTATGCTGGCGCGCAACCTATCCGGCTGGTATTTAGCAACGTTGGGCAATTGCCAGAATCGGCGCATGTGTTTACCGACGAATTTGCCGCAAACACCCGCGTTGTCGGCAATCGACCGCTTGGCGAAGTGCTCGATGAGCTGTATCAGCAAGGCATTGTCAATATTTTGCTTGAAGGCGGCGCTTGTCTTGCCAGCGCATTCTTGGCTGAAAAGCATGTACAACGCATTAGCCATTATCTGAACCCGAGCTATCTTGGCCAAGGCAAATCAGCGCTTAACGACTACGGACTAATGGATTTATCACAGCGCATCCACCTAAAACACGTAGAATATACGGTTCTTGGAGAAGACTTCCACCTAACCGGCCGTGTTTGAATATATGTTTACCGGATTGATACAAGCCATTGGTGTTGTTCAGCAGGTTAGCGAAACGGCTGAAGGAAAACTTTTGCGTATTCATTGCCCAAGTTTAATACATGAAATTGCAGTCGACGACTCCATCGCTACCAATGGCGCATGTTTAACTGCAACTGCAATTGCAAATGACTGTTTTACCGCGCACGCTATTCACACCACGCTTGAAAAAACCAGCATGGGCAGTTTGCAGCAAGGCGAACGGGTTAATTTAGAATTAGCATTGCGTGCGAACGATCGTTTAGGCGGGCATATGGTGCAAGGCCATGTTAATGCTGTTGGCTCGGTTACGGCCATTGATGTGCGCGGCGACAACTGGCAAATGCATGTTGCATTTCCAGAAAGCCTACGCAAATACATGATTCTTGAAGGCTCGATTACACTTGATGGCATTAGCTTGACCATTGCTGAATTAGGCGTCGAGCATTTAATGGTCTCGATTATTCCACACACCTTGCAACACACTACGCTCGGCGATAAACACTTTGGCAGTGTGTTGAATATCGAGGTTGATATAATGGCTAAATACATTGAAAATTTTCTGCGTTTCGATAAAAACCTAGCGAACGCTTGGACACAATTAAACCAACATACATGAACACTTCCATATTAAGTTCTATTGATTCCGCATTAGATGATCTGCGTTTAGGCAAAATGATTATTGTGGTGGATGATGAAAACCGCGAGAACGAAGGCGATTTGCTAATGCCGGCGCAAACTGCCACGCCAGAAGCAATTAATTTTATGATTCGCTTTGGTCGCGGCTTAGTGTGCGCGCCAATCACCGGTGATCGCGCCGAGCATTTGCAGCTGCCTTTGCAAGTGATTAAAAATACCGAATCGATGCGCACCGCATTCACCATCAGCATTGATGCTAAAGATAATGTCAGCACCGGCATTTCCGCCGCCGATCGTTCGCATACCTTACAGCTATTGGCTACGCCCGGTACCGAAGCACAAGCGTTTAACCGCCCCGGGCATATTTTTCCGCTAATTGCTGAGCGCGGTGGTGTGTTTAAGCGCCAAGGCCATACCGAGGCGGCTGTTGATTTAGCGGTGCTGGCAGGATTCGAGCCAGCTGGCGTGATTTGCGAAATTATTAAAGACGATGGTGAAATGGCGCGCTTGCCTGATTTAGAATTATTCGCCGCCGAACACAATTTAAAAATTATTTCCATCGCCGATTTGCTCGCCTACCGCAAACGCCATGAAGCTTTAATTTCAGCGGTTGAATCTGCACCTTTGCCAATGCAGCAAGGCGATTTTACTTTTTATGTATTTCGCTCAGCATTGCTAGGCGAAGAACATATGGCTTTGGTGAAAGGCCCTGTTGCGCAATTAAAAAACCC
>JAYTOD010000232.1:0-7382 GCA_043747995.1 Arenimonas sp. | reverse complement strand
CCGCAAAGATCGGTATGGCCAGCAACTTCAACGCGCAATTCTGGATATTTCGCCAAAACAGCAGCGGCTTCGTCAAGAATCACAACAGCGTCAGAACGCAATGTGTCTTTATCGAAATCGAAGTTAACGCCTTTCAAATCGATGGTCAATTTCACTGGGCAACCGTCGGCACCGATGGTTTGACCAGCAGCTGAGCCTGGGCACTTATCGTTGCAATCGTTCACGCCATCGCCATCAGCATCTTGGGTATCGCAAGTAATTGGAGCAGCAACTACTGGAACTGCCAAGTTGCCGAGCTTCACTAACAACGAAGCAGCAGCATAATAATCTAAGAACGTACCATTCGAGTACGGAAAGAATTGTTGCGCTTGAATTTCAATTGGACCGCCTTTTCTTGTTGCATCATAGCTGTCAGCATCATAACGCACGCCAGCTTCAACGCGGAAATCAACACGCTTGCGACGATCAGTTTCTAAACCAACGCCAGCTTTAGCAGCCCAATCGGTGCCATCACGCGAAACTACGTTACTAAAGGTTTCGTCTTCATGACGCGTTGCGCCTAAGCCAAAAGCTACATACGGATCCCAAGTACGACCTTCTTTAACGAAGTAATAGCGGCCTGTTACAAAAGCAGAGGTCAATGTCCAATCGCTGTCACCGTTGATAGGGTCGATATCGATTGTTGGGGTGGCACGATCAACAGAAAGTTCTAAACCAAAGTTTGATGTTAAGCGCTTGCCAATACCAACGCCCAGCAATTCAGAGTTGGAAGTTGCGCGGTCTGTGTCAGTACCTAAAATACCCACTGTACCAGAGAGGTACCAACGGTTATCAAACTCTTGCGCAGATGCTGCTTGCGCGAAAACTACTGCACTTAAGAGTGCTAAACCAAGTAAATTCTTTTTCATCTTTGAAATCTCCATTTTTTAAGTAGGATGTAAAAAATATTTCGAAACAGGCGTTTATAAATAAATCCCATATACAGTAACGACCGCTTTCCCGCCCCAATCGTTAACGTTAAAATAACACTACTACAGAAAAAAGCAAGCCTATTTTACAAAAACACTTAAAAGCTGACTAATAGGCGTTGCCTCGAAAACTGCTGTATTTCTCGTTAGGGCAATGACCTTCTGTGCTTGCTCGGCTGGGAAATGGCTTAGTATCGCCGCTTCGAATTTTTCTAAAAGCACGGGTATACCTTCCGCCCTGCGACGACGATGACCAATCGGGTAATCGATGGAGATTTTACGAGTTGATGTGCCATCTTTGAAGAACACTTGAATGGCATTACCGATAAAACGCTTTTCAGGATCAAAATAGTCTTTGGTAAACTGCGGATTCTCGATCACCTGCATTTTCTCCCGAATTGCATCAATTCTTGGATCTGCGGCCACATCATCAGCATAATCATCTGCTGTTAGTCGGCCAAATATCAGTGGGATAGCAATCATATACTGTAAACAATGGTCACGATCCGCATAATTGGCTAATGGCCCGGTCTTGTCGATAATACGCACACCAGCTTCTTGAGTTTCAATTTCAATACGCTCAATCTCACCCAAACGATTACATACATTTGGGTGCAAAGCCATTGCGCACTCAACAGCCGTTTGGGCGTGGAACTCAGCCGGGTAACTGATTTTGAATAGTACATTTTCCATCACATAACTACCAAATGCACGTTCAAATTCAAATGCTTGGCCTTTAAAGCAAACATCACTAAAACCCCAAGTCTTGGCTGAAATGGCAGAAGGATAACCGACACAAGCTTTCATGGCATTTAAAGCATGGGTTACTGCGCGTCGACAAGCATCGCCGGCAGCCCAACTCTTGCGAGGGCCCGCATTCGGCGCGTGACGATAGGTTCGCAGCGCGCCACCATCAATCCAAGAATGCGACACGGCATTGATAATTTGCTCTTTTGAGCCGCCGAGCATATGGGTGGTAACCGCTGTTGAGGCCAAACGCACTAAAATCACGTGATCCAGACCAACACGGTTGAAGCTGTTTTTCAAGGCATAACAACCTTGGATTTCATGGGCTTTGATGGCCGCTGTCAGCACATCTTTAACTGTCAATGGCTGGCCGCCTTCGCGTTCCGCTTTTCGGCTCATATAGTCCGCAACCGCCAATATCGCGCCTAGATTGTCGGAAGGATGCCCCCACTCCGCTGCCAGCCATGTATCGTTGAAATCCAACCAACGCACTTGCACTCCTATATTATAGGCGGCCTGCACAGGGTCGAGCTCAAACGAGGTGCCTGGAACGCGCGCGCCGCCAAGCATTTCAGCACCGGGCACTAACGGGCCCAAATGCTTAACGCATTCCGGATGCTTCATAGCCAGCATGGCGCAAGCTAAAGAGTCCAGCAACATATATGTTGCAGTTGCATACGCTTCCTCTGAATCAATCTGATAATCCGCTACATAATTGGCGATATCCACCATCGATTGATCAGGCTCAGGACGCTTGGCGGAACGGATATCAACATGGCTCATAGATTCTCTTCACTGTTTTGCAAGTTTGGGGCGTCTATTTTGCCAAATTTTTGACTATACTGCATGGTATGGTGGCTTAAAGTCGCAATTCTTAATAATCCTTACTGTAAAGACACACGAATTATGAGCAATTCTGAATACCCATTTTTGTTTTCTGAACTTGATTTAGGCTTTTGTACCTTACCCAACCGCGTACTGATGGGCTCTATGCACACCGGACTCGAAGATAAGCGTTCGGACTATCCTAAATTAGCCGCTTATTTCCGCGAGCGGGCTGAAGGTGGCGTGGGCTTAATGGTAACCGGCGGTATATCGCCCAATATACGAGGTTGGCTAAAGCCCCTAGGCGGTAAGCTGAGCTGGGGCACCGAAGTTAAACCACATAAGCTGGTAACAAAGGCAGTGCACGGCGCCGGCGGCCGTATTGCTATGCAGATTTTACACGCTGGCCGTTATGGCTATCATCCGCTTTCTGTATCATCCATGGGCAAAAAAGCGCCCATCAATCCATTTACTCCGAAAGCATTAAGCGCTCGCGGCATTGAATCAACCATTCGCGATTATGTGCATAGCGCGGTGCTGGCACGTGAAGCCGGCTATGACGGCGTTGAAGTGATGGGCTCTGAAGGTTACCTGATCAACCAATTTGTTTCACCACAAGTCAATACCCGCGATGATGCATGGGGCGGCGATGCTGAAAAACGCCGTCGTTTCGCGGTTGAAATTGTCACTCGTATGCGCGAAGCAGTGGGCCCAGATTTCATTATTATCTATCGTTTATCAATGCTAGAGCTGGTACCGGAAGGCTTGCGCTGGGAAGAGATTGTTGCGCAAGCAAAAGCCATTGAAGCTGCTGGCGCAAGCATTATCAACACTGGCATCGGCTGGCATGAAGCGCGTGTGCCAACCATCGCCACATCCGTGCCGCGCGCTGCATTTGCTTCAGTAACTGCCAAACTCAAACCGCATGTGCGTCTGCCATTAATCGCCACCAACCGCATCAACATGCCGAGCGTTGCAGAACATATCCTCGCCAGCGGCCAAGCCGATATGGTTTCAATGGCGCGGCCATTGCTAGCCGATTCGCAATGGGTGAATAAAGCTAAAACCGGCAATAGCGCTCTCATCAACACCTGCATTGCCTGCAATCAGGCGTGTTTGGATCATGTGTTCGAAAACAAAAAAGCCACCTGCTTGGTGAATCCACGCGCTTGCCGTGAAACTGAGCTTAACTACTTGCCAGCTACAAGCAAAAAGCGCATCGCGGTGGTTGGCTCTGGCCCAGCAGGATTATCGTTTGCGAGCGTGGCTGCCGAGCGCGGTCATGTGGTAACGGTATTCGATGCGGCCTCAGAAATTGGCGGGCAATTCAATTATGCCAAACAGATTCCCGGTAAAGAAGAATTCAGTGAAACACTACGCTATTACACACACCAATTAGCCAAATATGCTGTTGAGGTAAAACTCGGTCACACAGCAAATGCAGATGAACTTCGCTATGCCGGATTTGATGAAATCATTTTAGCCACCGGGATTACGCCTCGTAGCTTGCGTCTAACTGGCAGCGAGCATCCAAAAGTACTCAGCTACCTCGATGTATTGCGCGATAAAAAGCCGGTCGGCAAATCGGTGGCTATCATCGGCGCTGGCGGCATTGGCTTTGATGTGGCCGAATACTTGCTGCACAAGGAATCATCCACGCTTGATGTGAATCAATGGATGCAAGAATGGGGCGTTGACCCAAGCTTTGAAAGCAAAGGTGGCTTATTGCCACCAAAACCACATGCCCCTGCCCGGCAAATCTGGCTATTGCAACGAAGCCCCGGAAAACCCGGTGCGCGCTTAGGCAAAACCACCGGCTGGATTCATCGAGCTGCGCTAAAAATGGGTGGCGTGCAAGCTTGGGGCGGTATTGAATATCTATCCATCGACGACGCCGGCTTACACATCAAGAAAGACGGTGTGGAGCAAACTTTAGCAGTCGATAATATTATTATTTGTGCAGGGCAAGAACCAAACCGCACGTTGCATCAGCAACTAACCGACTTAGGTTTGAAAACCCATTTGATTGGTGGCGCCGATGTGGCGAGTGAGCTTGATGCCAAGCGCGCGATTGCGCAAGGTGCGGAGTTGGCTGCAATAATTTAGCTGTAGGTTGGGTTGTAACCCAACTTACAACCCAGCACTTACTTCCGCCAAAACCGTTCCATTTCCAAATAGGTGAACGAGGCTGACCAACTAATCATCAATAACCCAGTCAGCGATTCCAAGCCAACTAGGAGTCGGATTGCGCCTACTGGCGCTAAATCGCCAATGCCGAGTGTGCTGTATGTTGTTGCGGAAAGATAGACAGCATCAAACAATGTGTCCAAGCCGTGTTCACCATGCACGAATCCTGTATCTGGCACTTGAAGTAATAGCCAGTATGCTAATCCATAACACCATATTTCCACAATATGCAGTGCCAGCAGAGCAAATATTATTTGCAGCATGGTATATCGATTACGGTTAGATTTCTCAACAGAAAACCGCCGAGCTAATGCATGCAATCCTTCGAAATGGATAGTTACCACCAAAGCCGTAATGACTAACGAAACAACTGCGACCAGAATATGCTCGCCTAATAAGTCGCTATCAATTAGCCAATTCATCAGCGTTTATCGATTGAAACATACTCGCGGTCTTCTTCGCCAATATAATTTGCGCTTGGCCGAATAATTTTACCGTCGATGCGTTGTTCAATCACATGCGCCGACCAGCCCGAGGTGCGCGCCATCACGAATAAGGGTGTGAACATGGCGGTTGGAATGCCCATCATGTGGTAAGCCGAAGCGCTGTACCAATCAAGGTTTGAGAACATTTTCTTCAAATCCCACATCAGCATTTCAATGCGTTCCGATACATTAAATAGATTCTGATTTCCGCCGTCTTTGCACAGTTCGCGCGAAATTTCTTTGATGATTGGATTGCGTGGATCAGATACGGTGTACACCGGATGCCCGAAACCAATGATAATTTCCTTGCGCTCAACACGCGTACGAATATCGGCTTCTGCTGCATCGGGTGAATCATAGCGTTCAATGATTTCCATTGCTACTTCATTTGCGCCGCCGTGCTTCGGGCCGCGCAGTGCACCAATGGCGCCGGTTATGCAGGAAAACATATCGGAGCCGGTGCCCGCAATAACACGGCCGGTGAATGTTGAGGCATTGAATTCGTGTTCGGCATACAACACCATTGATTGATCTAATGCGCGCGCATGCAGCGCACTCGGTAATGCGCCATGCAGAAGATGCAGAAAATGCGCGGCGATGGAGTCATCATCAGTTTCAACATCAATGCGCTTTCCATTACGGCTGAAATGCCACCAATACAGAAGCATGGAACCAAACGACGCCATCAAACGATCTGCAATATCTTTGGCTTCTGATTCCGGATGTGTATCCGCTTCAGGCAGCACATTGCCAAGCATCGAGCAACCAGTGCGCATCACATCCATTGGGTGCGAGTTGGCTGGAATAAGTTCCAAAGCATCCAGCACTAACTTCGGCAATCCGCGCAAGGCTTTCAATTTGGTTTTATAGGCAGCTAATTGCGCCGCATTTGGCAACTCACCGTGCACCAACAAATACGCGACTTCCTCAAATGTTGATTGGGTGGCTAAATCGTGAATGTCGTAGCCGCGATAATGCAAATCATTGCCGCTTCTACCCACCGTACACAACGCGGTATTGCCAGCCGCCGTACCACTGAGTGCAACTGATTTTTTTGGCTTAAAGACGATGCTATTTTCAGTGCTATTCATGCTTAATTCTCGTTATTGTTAGCTATGGATTGTTCAACAAAATTATATTCGAAACTATACAAATGCTGTCCATCACGAATTTCGATTTGCATTTCGCCTTCAAGTCCAACTAACTCATCCGTACCAGAATCAGGCACTACGCGAATCGATTGAAATGGCTTGCCACGAATCATTTGCGAGGCATGCTGCAAGATAAAACTACCTTGCCGCGCGGCCAATATGCCATTCACTTTTTCCAAGGCCACATACGCCATCGAACCCTCAACAGATGTCATTACGGCTAGCATTTCGCCGCTGCTGCTGGCGTCTAAATCACCCTGAAATTGTTTATCTAGCGTACGCCGTCCAATCACAGCGGCATCCGCTTGGGCTGAAGCGGGCTGTAGTTCTAATGTTACGGTAAAACTGCCAGTAGCTTTGCTGATCATTGATTATTCCTTGTTTTTACTCTGTGAAAACAAACTATCAAGCATGTCCTCATAGCTGTGGTAATTCAAATAATCATAAAGATCAGAACGCGATTGCAGCGTGTCGATGATATTTTTCTGCGTGCCTTCACGGCGCACGGTCTCATAAAAATTGAGCGCTGCTTTATTCATCGCGCGATACGCACCGCAGCAATACAAAGCAATATCCACACCCGCTTCGCGCAGTTCATCAGTGGTGAAAAAAGGTGTCGAACCAAACTCGGTGAGGTTGGCCAGAATCGGCACTTTAACCGCCGCTTTAAAGCGTTTGTAATCTTCCAGCGTTTTCATTGCTTCCGGAAAAATCATATCGGCACCCGCTTCAACATACGCACATGCACGATCAATCGCTGCATCAACGCCTTCCACAGCAGCGGCATCTGTGCGCGCCATCAACACAAATGACGAATCTGTTTTGGCATCAACAGCTGCTTTGACGCGATCAAGCATTTCCTCAAGTGGCACCACTTCCTTGCCCGGCCGATGACCGCAACGCTTCTGGCCAACCTGATCTTCAATATGTACTGCAGCAACACCAGCGCGCGTGAATGTTTTGATGGTTCGGGCAATATTAAACGCACCGCCCCAGCCGGTATCAATATCCACCAGCAA
>JAYTOD010000231.1:0-13677 GCA_043747995.1 Arenimonas sp. | reverse complement strand
TCTCGCGAAGTGTTGAAAAGAGTGAGAGATGCTCGTGCCCAGTGCTGCCGGCGCTTGAACAATTAATCTTACGTGTATTCATAACTCTAATCCCCGTTGACCATGTGCACCTACAAATTAGGCTGAATCATGGCTGATACATTTCTAAATTTTTACAGCATGCAAAGAGCCGAAAACAAATTAATTTTTACAGCGCGTATAACACCACATTAAATTACGCACACAAAAACGACAACTACATCACATTAATGAATGGAGTGTATCTAAAAAAATGGCAATATTCAAGCACTAATAGCGATAAACACAATGTTAAAACAATAAGTTACCTTATTCGGCCAATTGTGACGCTGAGCGTCACATTGTCAGAGCATTCCGGTTTCTAATTGCGCAACTTCGCTCATCATATGCCGGCCCCAAGGTGGGTCGAAGACTAAATCAACATCGGCTTCGGTAACGGTTGGCACGCGCTCAACTTTGGCACGCACATCATCAACCAACACATCGCCCATGCCGCAAGCCGGTGCGGTTAGGGTCATCTGAATCGTTACTTTACGAAGACCATCGGGCAGGCGTTCAATTTGGCAGTCGTAAATCAAGCCAAGCTCAACCACATTAATCGGAATTTCTGGGTCGAAACAGGTGCGCAATTGCGACCAAATCAATTTTTCAACGGCATTATCGTCTTCGGTATCGGCTAGTTCCAGTAATTTTGGCGCAGTCTTACCAATCGCATCGGCGTTTTCACCCGCCACACGAAATAAATTGCCATCCACAAACACCGTGAATGAGCCGCCAAGTGCTTGTGTTATATAACCCACCGTTCCGGCCGGCAAGCTAACTTTGTCGCCTTGCGGAACAAGCACAACATCACAATCGCGCTCGAATTTAATCGGTTCGCTGGTTCGGGAATAAGACACGTGAGCCTTTAACAAAGGTAAACTGATGCCTAGTTTACTGGAAAGTCGAAATCATCGTGTCAACAATTCAACGCGCGCTCGTCAAACCCCTAATAACCAGCTGTTTAGCTGCACTGGCCATGCTGGCAATTTGGTTTACTTTATCAGTACATCTAAATGATGCTATTGCATGGTTCGCACTCATTGCCGCGCTAGACATCGCATTATTAGAGCGCTGGACTCGCAACAACAACCGGCGCTCCGCACTATGGATTGCGCCAGTACTTACTGGGCTATGTTGTTTGGCCAGCTTGTGGTTAATCACAGCACTGAGTGTGCATAATGCTGGTGGCTTTAATTTAATTGAAGCCGCCAAACAGATGGGCTTTGGGCTGTTTACGCAGCTCTTACAATTGCGATTACGCACACAAGATTGGTTGATCATTGCCGCTTCACCGGCATTAGCCTATGTTTTGGCTAATGCTAGAAAACCTAGTGGCCGCCATCAATCGATTTAAGTTCGCTGACTAACTCAGCAACAGCTGCGGCGCCGTCGCCATACAACATGCGTGTGTTATCGGCATAAAACAAAGCATTCTCAATACCTGCAAAGCCGGTGCCCTTGCCGCGTTTAATCACAATAGTGTTTTTCGAATTCACCACATCCAAAATTGGCATGCCATAAATTGGTGAAGCTGGATCGGTTTTTGCTACCGGGTTAACCACGTCATTGGCGCCAATCACCAAAGACACATCGGTCATCGCGAATTCCGGATTGATGTCGTCCATATCCGCAATTAAATCATACGGAACACCCGCTTCAGCCAACAATACATTCATGTGCCCTGGCATACGGCCAGCCACCGGGTGAATAGCGAATTTCACTTTCACACCGCGTTTCTGTAGCACCTGAGTTAGCTCCCACACTTTATGTTGTGCTTGTGCAACAGCCAAGCCATAGCCCGGCACAATCACCACGCGTTCGGCATAGGCCATCATGGCTGCCACATCAGCCGCTTCAATGGGTCTTTGCGCACCGGAAATTTCTGCCGCTTCGCCTGTGGCGCCAAAGCTGCCAAACAATACGCTGGCAATCGAACGATTCATTGCTTTAGCCATCAGTTGCGTTAGCATTGTGCCCGCAGCACCAACCACCATGCCGGCAATAATCAAGGCTTCAATGCCCAACACATAACCTTCAAACGCTACCGCCAAACCGGTTAAGGCGTTGAATAAGGAAATCACCACTGGCATATCAGCGCCGCCAATTGGCAAGGTCATCAACAAACCCACCGCTAATGCCAAAACGAAAAATCCGATGATGACCGGTTGTTGCAAATATACGACGGACAATACCGCTAAAACGAGTGCGCCAACAAAAACCGCTAAATTAAATATTTGCTGCCCGGGAAATACAAAACGCCTATCCATTCGGCCGTCTAATTTTGCCCATGCAATTAAAGAGCCCGTCAATGAAATAGACCCAATCAAAGAACCAAGCACCGCGAATAAAACCGCCACTTTAGAAACCGACTGGCCTGAATGCGCTGACATTTTCAATAATTCAACCAAACCGATGGCTGCCGCAGAACCGCCGCCCATGCCGTTATACAAGGCCACCATTTGTGGCATATCGGTCATCGCCACTTTCTTGCCTGAAATCCATGCCGCCGCAACACCCACAGTCAATGCCGCGAGTATCCAGGGCATATTATGCAAGCCTTGTCCTTCGCTATCTTCATAGAAAAAACTGGCCACAGTTGCCAGCACCATACCAACGCCAGCCCATTGAATGCCACTGCGCGCTTTTAATGGCGAAGCCATGCGCTTGATACCAAGAATAAATAATAGGGCTGCAATTAAAAATGCCGCGCGCACCAAAAACATGGAGATTGTCATACTTATTCTCCCTTCGGCTTAGAAGGTTTAAACATTTCAAGCATCCGCTCGGTAACTACATAGCCACCTGCCGCATTGCCAGCGCCCAACACTACAGCGATGAAGCCTATAATTTTTTCGAAGTTGCTTTCAGCGTGGCCTAAAACCACAATGGCGCCAACCAGCACAATACCATGCACAAAGTTTGAGCCCGACATCAACGGCGTATGCAAAATAACCGGCACGCGGCCGATGATTTCATAGCCAGTGAACGCGGCTAGAATAAATACATAAAGATACAAAAAACCGTCCATTATTGGGCTCCTTGGTTAGGCTCTGCGCCTTGATGGGCGATGCAGGTTTTGGCGACTAATTCATCCTCGAACGGAATATGTAGCTGGCCATGCTCAGCCACCATCAAGCTCAAAAAATTGAATAAATTGCGTGCATACATTTCACTGGCGTGCACTGCGCCCATGCTGGATAAATTCAGTGGTCCAGAAACCAACACGCCATTGCAATCCACATCCTTGCCAGGCTCAGTGAGCGAACAATTACCTCCTGTTTCGGCCGCCAAATCAACAATAACACTGCCACGGCGCATACCAGCAACCATGCTTTCAGTAATGATTTTAGGGGCTGGCCGGCCCGGAATAGCGGCAGTAGTAACAATCACATCAATGCCTTTTAAATGCTCGCCTAAGCGTTGTTGTTGCAAGGCACGTTCGTCGTCCGTTAAGGCGCGGGCGTAGCCGCCTTCGCCGGCCGCACTCACACCTAAGTCAAGAAACTTGCCACCTAAAGATTCAATTTGCTCACGGGTTTCAGGGCGCACATCAAAGCCTTCAACTTGTGCGCCTAAGCGCCTGGCGGTGGCAATGGCTTGTAAGCCTGCAACACCGGCACCCACAATAAGCACTTTGGATGGCCGAATGGTGCCCGCGGCAGTTGTTAGCATTGGGAAAAAGCGCGGCGCTAACTGAGCAGCAATCAATACCGCTTTATAGCCCGCCATGCCAGCTTGCGAGCTAAGAATATCCATCGCTTGTGCGCGCGTGGTGCGCGGTAGTTTTTCGAGCGCAAAGGCCGACAGCTTTCGGTTGAGATACACCGGAATTTGTGCTTGTGCTTTATGCGGTGCTAATGCGCCGATGATTATGGCCTGTTCTTTTAACTGCGCTAAATGCGTAGCGTCTGGTGCTTGCACACACAACAACACATCAGCCTGCGCTAGTGTTTGTTCTGCAGTACTGACAATATTTGCATCAATATAATCTTTGTCTGAAAAACCTGCGCTTAAGCCTGCCCCAGACTCAATGCTGATGCTGAGACCTTTAGCAATCAATTTTTTACAGGTTTCGGGTGTAAGCGCAATACGGCGTTCACCCACGGCATGTTCCCGAATCATAGCAACAGTTGGCATGTAGTACTCTCCCCTAGTACTTCTATCCTACTGCATTGCTAAAATTTCGTCAGCCTTAATTAGCCAAAATCGGTTTTAAGACGATTCAACACGCGATCCATGGTTTGCTCGAAGATATTGTCTTCGGCATGAATGATCAGCTTGCCTTGCTTTTTCATTTGCGCCAGTTCCTCAACGGAAACCACCAAAACGCGCACACCGCGGCGATTAACAAACATCAAACGCGATGAAATTGGGCTAATCCAAGCCAATTTTATTGGTGAATAGCTGCCATTACTGCCCTCAAGCTGCAGCCATGTGCCAATGGGTAAGGCTTTAAAGAATTCAGCATCTTCTTGTATGTAATCTAAGGCATCTTTGTTAAAAACCAGATGCAATGCCGACTCGGACAAACCTGATGCTTGTTCATTCGAGCCAGAAACCTGCTCTGCTGACGCGGATAGTTTAGATTTGCTAACAGAATGGAAATACTTGGCGCTTTCAGCAATTCGCTGCACTAATGCCAATGAGGAGTCCGATAGCACACCTGAGCTAGCAAGTACTGACTCAATGCATGGGCGCATTTTCATCAAGCTGGCATAACGCGCTTCTGGAGCATCGGTATTGAGAATGTTAATAGCATCATCGGCCACTTTCACCGCTACAGTCCACGCGGCGCTCTGTTCACCTTCGCGCAACGCAATCATCGATAAATGGTGGGTCCAATAGCGTGAAAAGAAATCTTGGATAACGGCAGGCAATTCGGCATTATTAGTACGCGCTTCAAGTTCTCTGGCGGCTAACATGCGTGCGTGTTCAAGCCGTTCTTGGCCGCGCTGCGCTTCTTTGGCGCGCTTCTCAGCCAAATCAATACGCCGACGATGTTGGTCAAGAAAAGTGCGTAGCTCATGTTCAAGCAATTCAAAAATTGCGATATCTTCATTAAAGCCAGCAACTAATTGATCAACTGTATTTTCAGCCTTGCCAAGTAAATCGCGCTCTTGCGGGCCATCGCCATGATTACCTTCAATGGCTTCCGTTAATGCGTTCAGCAATTTTCTGGCCGGATGTTCTTTAGTTAGAAAAAAACGACGGTCCAATACAGCCGCCTTGGTGTATGGCACAATCAAACGTGAAATCAGTGTTTTTGCTTCACTACGAAAGTCACGTTCCGACATCAGTACATCGAATAACATGCCGACTAAATCAACGGCATCTTCATCGGCGGGTTTAATTTGATACGATTCTGAGGATAAACCAATCTTTTTAGTGTTGTTCAACATTTCCGACTTCATCATGGCTGCAATCGAATTGTCGGAATTTTTCATTGCACTGGCTATGGAATCTGGCATTGGCGATTGCAATAGCGAGAGCACTGAAATCATTTCATGAGTTGAAAGTACATGACAAAGCTGTTGATTGCCATCAGCACCAATAGCTGATGATCGACCATTAGACTGCCACGAGGCATTCTCTGCTTGTGGTCTTAACGTGTGTAGGTAATTACAAATTTCTTCAAACAAGGCATTCTCAGCAACGCCCATTTGCATATCAGAGTCAGCAAAAGTATTTGCAGAATGTTGTGAATGATCTTGTCCAAAAGCATTGCCAGCAGACTTAGCAGTAACTGGCGCATGTGCAGATGCACTTCGCATATCTGTACGTGCTGGTTGCTTCTTGGCTGCTCTTGATGTGTGTAAGTTTGGCAGAATGCCTGCTTTAACCATGGGCTGATTAACTTCATTAAGAAATACCGCCACGCTTTCCAACAGCGCAATTTCGTAGTACCTGTACATAATAGCGCGAACTTTCGGCGACAACTCAATGCCATGCATTGCAACGCGTAGCAGTTCGGCAATATTTTTTTCAGTTAACGGTGTTTTGGATTTCTCCGCTAAATCAAACCCAAACAACACGCAGAAGCGTTCGCTAGTAATCGATATTGCCTCACTAAAGCTTCGTGATAAGGCTTCAGCGATTAATTCTGTACTTACTACATCGTCGGTGTCATCAATTTCAACCAAACTTAAATCAAAACTACTCTCAATGATGGGGTTTAACTGCGAATGATATTTCGCGAAGCGCAGTTCCACAGCAGTTGAATATTTCTGCTCCATATTCTGCGTTGTAAATCTCAACATTTTTAGGTTTTCAATATTGGGTGAGCCAATAGTTGATTGATCTTGTTGACAGATATCGTAAAGAAAATTATCGGCTAAGCTAATGCTTTTGTGCAGTATATCTACAAGCTGCTTTTTGCTAATCGTAGTGATTTGTGCATATAGTAATTCATGACTAGGAAATGGTCGACCTGTGTTTTGACTTCCTGAATCACCGCTCAATTCATATCTCCTGAACTCTTACAGAATAATCATATATCAATATGTTGAAGCTTTTATGTGCGTTTACTCACAAAACTACATAAACAAAATAATGTAAGTGATAAACTAGTAAGTATGACAACTACCTTAAGCTTAAATTCAAGAATATCAAGCCCTAGCATACATTTATCTGAGCCAGGCCCGAATAAATCACAACTCTTTGACATTCTTAAATCTGCATTGCATTGCCCAGATCATGGTCGGCTTCGACCTTGGCGCTTTGTCTCAATTCAAGGCGCTCAACGTCAAAAACTGAGCGACTTACTGATTGAACGAGTTTTACATGAGATTCCAGAAGCATCAGCAGTACGTATTGATAAAGAGCGAACCCGTTTTAGTTTTGCACCTTGCATCATCACGGTTGTACTTAACCCATCTAAAAACCATAAGGTGCCTGAAATTGAACAAGTGTTGTCTGGCGGCGCATTGTGTATGAATATGCTGCATGCTGCTCATCAATTGGGCTTTGGTGCGCAATGGTTAACCGGCTTCGCGGCCTATGATCAAGCCATCCATCTTGCACTTGGCCTAAACGCCAATGAGCAAATTCTAGGCTTTATTCATATTGGCACCAAAACGCAAGAACCGCTTGAGCGCGAACGTCCAGATGTTGCAAGCTTGCTAACTGAAGCAAAATTATGAGGCCTTTGTATTTAGTCGATTCCAGCATGTATATATTCCGTGCTTGGTTTTCTATGCCGAATGAATTCTTCGATACTGAAAACAATCCGACCAATGCCGTGCAGGGCTTCACTCGTTTTGTTTGTGAATTGATTGAGCGTGAAAAACCCGAGCATATTTTTTTCGCTTTCGATGAATCCCTAGATAGCAATTTTCGGAATGAACTATATCCGGCTTATAAAGCTAACCGCGATCCGGCGCCGCTCGAGCTAAAACGTCAATTCGGCTACTGCAAACAAATTTGTCGCGCGCTGGGTTTTGGTGTGTTGGCCAATGGTGAATACGAAGCTGATGATTTAATTGGCTCAGCCTTAATGCAAGCCAGAGCAGCGGGGCAACACAGCTTAATACTTTCGGCCGATAAAGACCTTTCGCAACTACTCGGCGAACACGATATGCAGTGGGATTACGCCAAAAATGTGCGTTGGCAATTGGCTGGCGTGAAGGAAAAACACGGCGTGCATGCACATCAGCTGGCTGATTATTTAGGCCTAACCGGCGATGCAGTAGATAATATCCCCGGCGTTCCTGGCATTGGCGCGAAAACCGCAGCCACCTTGCTCAGCCATTTCGGCAGCTTAGATGTCTTGCTCGAAAAAGTCGATGAAGTACCCTATCTGCGGATTCGCTCTGCCGCGCAACATGCCCTGCGTTTGAAAGAGCATCGTGAATTAGCGCTGCTAAGCCGCAATTTAGCCACTATTCGTTGCGATGCACCCATGCCAGATGCTCACGCATTTGGTGTTCGGCAAGCGCCTGATACCAATGCTTTAACTTCGTTAATTGAACAACTGCGCTTCGGCCCTCTCACCCGCCGTCGCTTGCTTTCTTTGTAAACCACATTTGAAGAATTATATGCGCTCACACTCCGACAAAAAAACCGTTTACCAAGGCAAATATCTGCGCCTTTGCACGCAAGATCACTGGGAATTCGCCGAACGCACCCATGCTGGCTCAGCAGTGGTTATTGTGGCCAAAACACCCGACAACAAACTGCTATTCGTTGAGCAATTTCGTATTCCAATAGGAAAAAATACCATCGAAATGCCTGCCGGTTTAGTTGGCGACACCGATGCAAACGATACCCTAGAGCTTGCCGCAAAACGTGAGCTATTGGAAGAAACTGGCTGGCAAGCAGAACATGTAGAGGTTTTGATGATTGGCCCAAGCTCCTCAGGCATGAGCAACGAACTGATTGCCTTCGTGCGTGCAACAAATTTAACGCGTATTAACGCTGGCGGCGGCGATGAAACCGAAAACATCACCGTGCATGAAATACCGGTAGCGCAAGCCGCGCAATGGCTTAGCCAAAAAATGACTGAAGGCTATGCTATGGATCCAAAATTATGGGCAGGCTTGTGGTTTTTGGATAAGAATCCGGATGGCTCGCCCGCTTAACGAAACGAGTTCGTTGCCTCAACCAAAGCTGAGGTATTCTCTGCTTCAAAGGCGGAATGCCCAGACGTTGGCGAAATAATGAGTTTTGCTTCCGGCCACGCCTGATGCAAATCCCAAGCATTCTGCACAGGGCACACCACATCGTATCGGCCATGCACGATAACCGCTGGCATATGACGGATTTTGTGTACGTCGCGCAGTAATTGGTCGTCCACCTCGAAAAAACCTTTATTGAAGAAATAATGGTTTTCAATACGGGCGAAACTCAAAGCAAATTGCGGATCTTCATGCGCGTTTAAAAAATCGGCGTCTGGCAACAGCAAACTGGTGGCACCCTCCCACATTGACCACGCCTTGGCCGCCGCCAACTGCACCGATTCATCGCTTGAGGTTAAGCGCTTGTGATAGGCCAATATCATATCTCCTCGCTCGGCTTCGGGAATTAAATCGCGATACGGTTGCCAAGCATCCGGAAACAAACGGTGCGCACCGTCTTGATAAAACCACTCCAGTTCCCAACGGCGCAGCATGAAAATGCCGCGCAATACCAGTTCAGTAACCCGCGATGCATGCGTTTGTGCATATGCTAAAGCCAGCGTTGAACCCCAGCTACCACCAAACACTTGCCAACGCTCAATGCCGAGCGTTTCGCGCAATTGCTCAATATCTGCAACCAAATCCCAGGTTGTGTTGTCGGTTAAATCGGCATGCGGTGTGGATTTTCCAGAGCCGCGTTGATCAAACAAAATAATGCGGTACACAGCTGGATCATGGAATTGGCGCATTTTTGGCGAGCAGCCAGATCCAGGGCCACCATGCACAACCAGCACCGGCTTGCCATTTGGGTTTCCGCATTGTTCGAAATACAAGGTATGCCGGCCATCAACAGGCAGAAACCCTGAATGGAAAGGCTTTATTTCTGGATAGAGAGAATGCATAAAACCTTCTAATACTTATTTATCTATAGTATCGCAAGTTTTGCTTGCACTTACAAAAAGATACGGTATGCTCAAAATATGTATTTGCCCACGCCAAAACTGGCTGTTGTGGGCGCTGGGAATTTCAGCCCCCCGGCAGGTCAACTATCCCCTAACGATTTTAGAATTCCGCGCGTTTTGTCGCTTGATGCACATGGCCACATCCTGAACTGGATGCATTGGCAGGATGCTGTTTGCTTGTATGTGCGCGGCGCGGTGTCTTGGACCATGGGTGAGCCGTGCATGACCGTTCATGGCGGCAAAAACCGACTAACTGGTGAACAGAGCATTGTTGAGCTGCATCCGATTGTGGCAGCACGCGGGCATGCCAATTTCCGCTCGCATCTGCCCTCGCCAGCGCTCACCAACATCGCCCTATTTGCCCGCGACAAACAGCTTTGCTTATATTGCGGCAAAGCACATTCTCGGCATGTGCTAACCCGCGATCATGTTAAACCCTTGTGTTTGGGTGGTAAAGACAACTGGGAAAACGTAGTCAGCTCCTGCTTCAAATGCAATTCCAAAAAGGGAGGGCGCACTCCGCAACAAGCCAATATGCCCTTGCTAGCTATCCCATACCGACCAAGCTGGGTAGAGCATTTGCTGCTCTCGAACCGCAATATACTTGCTGACCAAATGGCTTTTCTGAAGCAGCACTTGCCGAAGCATCCGCGCGGTGAACAGTTCAATTTTCAATAAACATTACCAGTAACTAACGGCAAAACTTGCCGTAACCGCCTAAGTACAAGACAATATTAGTCTATCCAAGAACTTTGACTGATGGACCGCGACCGCTACCCTTTACTGTCTACTATCCCGACGCCTGATTTGCTGCGCAAACTTACTGAAGCCGACTTACCCAAAGTTGCTGATGAATTGCGTGCGTATTTGATTGAAACAGTAAGCCAAGTGGGTGGCCATTTCGGTGCTGGATTGGGCGTGGTAGAACTCACTGTGGCTTTGCATTATCTGTATGAAACGCCTGACGATCGCATCGTTTGGGATGTTGGCCATCAAAGCTATCCGCATAAAATATTAACTGGCCGCGCTGAGAGCATTCACACCGTTAAGAAAAAACACGGCTTAGCACCGTTTCCGCGCCGCGAAGAAAGCCCTTACGATACCTTTGGTGTGGGCCATTCATCCACATCCATCTCGGCAGCGCTGGGCATGGCTGTTGCTGCCCAACGAAATGCTGAGAAAAGGCAAGTGGTTGCTGTTATTGGCGATGGTGCGATGACCGCCGGTATGGCTTTTGAAGCCTTGAATCACGCGGGCGGCATGGAGCCTGAGCCAAATTTTCTGGTGGTATTGAATGACAACCAGATGTCGATTTCCGAGAACGTGGGCGGCATGACCAAAATGCTTGGCAAGATGATGGCCAGCGCAACCTTAAACAAAGTGCGCGAAGGCGGCAAAAAAATTCTCGGCGATAAGAAAAAACCGGCTGCAAAATTTATGCGGCGTTGGGAAGAGCATTGGAAAGGCATGTTTGTGCCATCCACCTTGTTTGAAGAAATGGGCTTTCATTACAACGGCCCAATTGATGGCCATGATTTGCCGGCTTTACTAAGCGCACTGAAAACTGCAAAAAACCTAAAAGGCCCGCAACTATTGCATGTGCTTACCACCAAAGGCAAAGGCTACAACCTAGCCGAGGGCGACCAAATTGAGTACCACGCGGTTTCGCCATTTGATCCCAGTATTGGCATCGTAAAAAAAGCGCCGGGCAAGCCAAGCTACACCCAGGTATTCGGCGATTGGCTGTGCGACATGGCCAAAACCGATGCCAAATTAATGGGCATTACCCCAGCCATGCGCGAAGGTTCTGGCTTAGTGCGTTTTTCGCAAGAATTTCCATTGCAGTATTTCGACACTGCAATTGCCGAGCAACATGCCGTAACCTTTGCTGCCGGCTTAGCCTGCGAAGGCGCAAAACCAGTGGTGGCTATTTACTCGAGCTTCCTGCAACGCGCCTACGATCAGCTCATTCATGATGTGGCTTTGCAAAATCTGGATGTGCTATTCGCTATTGACCGCGCTGGCTTAGTGGGCCCAGACGGCGCCACGCATTCAGGCAGTTTTGATTTAAGCTTTCTGCGCTGCATTCCCAATATGCTGATCATGGCACCATCCGATGAACGTGAATGCCGATTGATGCTAAGCACCGGATACCATCACGCAGGCCCCGCCGCAGTGCGTTATCCACGTGGCACTGGCACCGGCGTTGCTGCCGGCGAAGATTTAACCACAATAGACATTGGCAAAGCGCGTGTGGTGCGCGAAGGCCAGCAACTGGCGATTCTTTCATTTGGTAGCACACTGGCAGCCGCGCAATCGGTTGCTGAGCAACTCGATGCCAGCCTAATCGATATGCGTTTTATCAAACCGCTAGATGAAGATTTAATCCGGCAATTAGCTAAAACACATAGCCGATTTGTCACAGTAGAAGACAATGCCATTATGGGCGGCGCAGGCAGCGCAGTTTGCGAATTCCTCAACAAAGCCCACATCCATGCCGAGGTTTTACAATTGGGTTTGCCGGATATATATCAAGAACACGCCAGCCGCGAAGAATTATTGGCCGAAGCGGGGATTGATTCGGCAGGAATGCAAAACGCCATCGCTAATCATTGGCCTTGAATCCCCCTACGCTGCGCTCTTCCCCCTTTTGCAAAAGTGGGATTAAGGGGGATTCCGCCCCATCGTCACCCGATCACGGTCTTCCAAATCCTGTTCGGTTTGGATATCAATAAACCCAGCATGTGCGAATATTTCTCGGATGGCAGAGGCCTGATTCCAACCATGCTCTATTAGCAACCAGCCTTGCGGTTGTAAATGATTTTTGGCGCCAGCAATAATCATGCGAATAGCATCCAAGCCATCAACGCCGGAAGCCAAGGCCGTGCGCGGCTCGAAGCGCAGATCGCCTTGCTGCAGATGCGTATCCGCTTCTTCAATATACGGCGGATTACTAACGATTACTGCAAATGTTTGCCCGGCTAATTCTGCGTACCAATCGCTACCTATAAATTCGATGTTGTGGATTTTTAATTCAGCCGTATTGCGTCTTGCCACCACTAGTGCCGCCTCGGAAAAGTCGATTGCAGTAACGCGCGCCAATGGGCATTCGTATGCAATGGCTATCGCAACAGCGCCGGTTCCGGTGCCTAAATCCAACACGCGGCACACCTGCTCTGGAGAAATGTGCGTCAAAGCAAGATCCACCAACAGCTCGGTTTCTGGGCGTGGTATTAAAGTGTCGGGCGATACCTGCAAATTAAACGTCCAAAATCCACGCCGCCCAGTGATATATGCAATCGGTTCACCCATTACCCGGCGCTGAACTAGCAACTCAAATTCTGTGCATTGTTGCTCGCTCAACGAAAAATCGCCGAACGCATACAACCAAGACCGCGGCTTAGCCAAAAAATGTGCGAGCAAAAATTCTGCATCAACACGCGGCAATCCAGCGCCAGCTTCGGCAGTGGTTTGTTTCAATAGGCTAGCAATATCAGTCATGGCAATAGCATAACCGATTGAATTAGGTGTTTAGTTTATATATTTAGCCAATTAATTCTATACTTACCATAGATACTGTCTATTAAAAGAAATGCTTATGAACCTGCGCGATTTACGTTATTTTATTGCCTTAGCCGATGCGCGACATTTTGGGCGCGCCGCCGCGGCATGCTTTGTTAGTCAACCGACTTTATCGACGCAATTAAAAAAGTTAGAGGAAGAACTTGGCGTGATTTTGTTTGAACGCGCACCACGCAATATTCTACTAACGCCAGCTGGTGAATTAATTTTGCGCCATGCTCGCGAAGCCATAGCACACGTTAAACACATGCAAGAAATTGCTAAACTCACCAAAGACCCAGAATCTGCGTCAATAAAGTTAGGTATTTTCCCCACACTTGGCCCGTATTTACTGCCACACGTTATTCCTAATATCCGCAAACGCTTCCCAAATTTAGAACTATTGCTGGTAGAAGAAAAAACCGAAATTCTTATTCAACAACTACGCAACGGGCAAATTGATGCAGCCATTTTGGCTGAAC
>JAYTOD010000230.1:0-6047 GCA_043747995.1 Arenimonas sp. | reverse complement strand
ATCTTTAGCTTTTTTACGAACACTGGCATTGTTACGGGCATACTCACAGGCGCTGCTTAGATTTGGCGCTTGGAACTCCCAGGCGATAATGTTGGGGTGATTTGCATACGCTGATGGGCTATATACCTTACTTGGTAATTCGGCGACATGTTTTTTACGAATATTCTCAGCAGACGCGCCAACAGGTTTTGCTTTCAGTAAATAAAACACGAATAAACCTATAACTAGCGCAAATAAGGCAATCCACATAAGCAATTCCTTTAATATGAAAGGATAATTTTGATGCTTTGTTCTAGTTTCAGTAAACAAATTTGGCGGAGAGAGTGGGATTCGAACCCACGGTGGGCTATAAACCCACGGCAGTTTTCAAGACTGCTGCCTTAAACCACTCGGCCATCTCTCCAATATAACTATTTTAACTGTTTTCTGTCATTTTGGGTTTTATTGTTCTGCTTTAAATTCAATGGGAATGAGAATTTCGCTGCTTACTTTAATGGAATTGACTACTTTAGGGCTAAACCGCCATTGAGAAACGGCCGATTTTGCCGCACGATCTAAATGTCGGCTGCCAGAGCTGCCTTCTATAACAATCTTATTTTGGTTGCCATCCGTATCAATACTAACGCGCAAGTGGACCGTTCCAGATTCATTATTTCTTAGCGCCTCAATTGGGTATTTGGGTGCTTCTTGAAAGATCACTTTAGCTTCTTGATTTGGTACAGAGGAATACGTTGCCTCGTTTTGCGCCGGATTATTTTCATCACCGGGGTTGCTTTCTTCAATTGTTTGGCTTTGAACGTCAGTCTGCGGAATACTACGGCGCGCTTTGGGATTGGGCATTTTCGTTACGCTGCCAGCATTCTGATCTGGGCTGGTGAGTGTAGTGCCTTGATCTAGCTGAACCGTCTGGTCTTTCGAGAAATACGCATTATAAACTAGCCGCGTGCATTGCCATGGCACAGACAAAACAAGTCCAATAAATAAAGCCCAAAAAAACAATCTAGGTAAGCTTTTTGTTTCGAGCTCAGCAACAAGCTTTGGCCAGTAACGAGTTTTAATGTCACTTTGTAAGAGGTTGATTTTTTTTGTTAGGGAGTCAATGTTCATAAGGGCTGCGTTGGCGGTCAAGGTTCATTATAAGAAAATTCCTAGTATCAATACAGAAAAATGATAATTGTCAGCATATAAGCCGACCACTACACTTTGTCGTACGCACTTAATTGGAGGAAAACCCGTGATAACAGTATTTCTGCTTGATGACCATTCTTTGGTACGCGCTGGCTACCGCTTGATTTTACAACAGCAATTAGACATCACGGTGGTTGGTGAATGCCATTCAGGTGAACAAGCACTTAAACAAATTCGCCAATTGAAGCCCGATATTGTATTGTGCGATTTACATATGCCTGGTTTAAGCGGCTTAGAAGTAACTGAACGCCTGCATAAGGCCAATTCAGTGACTAAAGTAATTATAGTATCTGTTCAGCAGGATGGCCCCATGCCAAAACGATTGTTAGATGCCGGCGCGAGTGGTTATTTAGGCAAGGCTTGTGAAGCTGAGGAATTGCTTCGGGCAATTCGTGAGGTTGCGCTTGGTAAGCGATATTTAGCCAATGAATTGGCGCAGAAACTGGCATTAGGAAAGAAAGTGGATTCACCATTTGAACTGCTTTCTGCACGCGAAATTGAAATTTCCATGCTATTTTGCCAAGGTTGGCGTGCTGAAGATATGGCAAAAAAATTATGTGTTAGCTCAAAAACGGTTGCAACACATAAATACCGCATACTGGGGAAACTTGGGGTGCATGACACCATTGCGTTGGCTCGGTTAGCCGCGTTATACGGAATTACCGAGCCAATGCCAATGCTTTAGTCTGGGTTGTTATCAGTATTAATTCGCACAGTGAAATCAAAGCCATTGCTTGGCGCACTAGGCATTGAAAACGACGGTGGAGCAACTGGAACATAGCCTGTTTGTTGTGGTTTCGGCTCTTTAAATTCAACACTCACAGGTGCTTGTGATACCACGTGTTTAAGTGTTCCGACGTCATTAGCTTCTGCGCTATGTTGCACTTGCATCGGAGCCTCAGAAACTACTGGAGCGTGTTCTTCAACAACAGGTTTAACAGGGCTTTCAACGCTGCTTGTCGGTGAGCTAACAACTTCTTCTTCGTGATTTAAATCTGAGAAATCAGACTCTGAAAACGCTACTGGAATAGCTGACACTACCACAGGCGCAACGCGCACAACGGGGTTTCTCGGCACAATAGCATGAGCAGTATTTTCAATTACTGGTTGCTCAGTAATTGAATCAGTATCTACTGTGTAATCATCTGCAGCAATACTGTCGTTGTGTTCAAAACGAATAACAATATCATCATCGCTTTGCACTCCAGAATCATCGAAATCCATCTCCGATTGATCATTTGCTGCTTGCGCAGCGCTTTCTGGGGCATCGCCTTCTTGACGACGACGACGACGGCCACCGCGACGACCACGACGTCGTTTTGCACCATTTTCATTTAAGGTGTCTACTGTTTCAGTCGTCGTTTCTGCATTATCAGTTATTAATTCAGTGGTGGCTTCGATGTTTTCAGTTGCTAGACTTTCTACAATAAGCACAGGATTGGCAGCAGCCAATGCACGCTTCTCAGCTTCTCTACGTAAACTATCAGCGCGCTGCGCTTCTTTACGTTCGGCTTCACGTTTTTGCTGTTCTTCTCGGCGTTTTTGTTGCTCCGCTTTGCGCTGCTCATCTAAGCGCTTTTTCTCTTCTTCTGTCCTTTCTGGCCTTTCATTTCGTTCTGGACGTGCATTTTTGGGTTTATTCTGCTGATTTTGGCGCGGATTATTTTGGCGATTATCAGAGCGCTCGCGTTTGTTTTCAGGATTACGACTTTGCGCAGGCTCTGATTTTACTTGCTCTTCAACAGTTTCGCCGAATACAAACGATTTAAAACGCGATATGAAGCCGGTTTTAGCAACTGCAGCAACAGTTACTGTAGCTGCACCATTAGTAATACGTGTGGGTGCAATTTGGGCTGGCTTAACATGTGTTACTGCAGGCTCAGATGGCACATTGAGCTGGCCTTTGGTAAGCGAGTGAGTTTCCAATTTGCGCGGAACGCCGCGTTGATAACTTGGTTTGCTGGCTTCTTCAACCAATTCACCATCGCGCAGACGAGAAACATTAAAGTGCGGCGTTTCTAAGCTTTCATCAGACACGATAATAATCGGTGCTTCGTGACGGGTTTCAATTTCAACCAATGCGCGGCGTTTTTCATTCAACAAATAATTGGCAATTTGTGGTGGCGCTTGCACCAAAATTTGCCCGGTATTTTCTTTCATGGCTTGCTCTTCAGCTAAGCGCAAAATCGATAGAGAAAGCGACTCAACACTGCGCATACGGCCATGGCCGTCGCAGCGCGGGCACACAATTTGGCTGGATTCACCTAATGACGGACGCAGGCGTTGGCGGGAAAGTTCTAGCAAGCCAAAACGCGAAATCTTGCCGATTTGTACGCGCGCGCGATCGAGCTTTAAGGCTTGCTGCAAGCGGTCTTCAACCATACGCTGGTGCTTGCCAGAACTCATATCGATGAAATCGATAACCACTAAGCCACCTAAATCGCGCAAGCGCATTTGGCGTGCCACTTCGTCAGCGGCTTCCAGATTGGTATTTAGTGCAGTTTCTTCAATATCGCCACCTTTGGTAGCTCGCGAGGAGTTGACGTCAACGGCTGTCAATGCTTCGGTTTGATCCAATACAATTGAACCACCGGAAGGCAGGCGCACGGTGCGTTCATAAGCTTGTTCAATCTGCGATTCAATCTGGAAGCGGTTGAATAGTGGGATATCGTCTTTATACATTTTGAGTTTGCGTAAATTATGCGGCATAACTAACTGCATAAAATCTTGTGCTTGCTCGTAAATTTCTGCGGTATCTACCAATACTTCGCCAATATCTGGGCGCATATAATCACGCAGAGCGCGAATAATAAGCCGAGACTCTTGGTAAATCAGGAATGGTGATGGCTTCGACAAAGCTGCTTGGGTAATGGCTTTCCAAACTTGAATGAGATAATCCAAATCCCATTGCAATTCTTCAGCATCGCGACCCATACCGGCAGTACGGATAATCACACCCATATCTTCGGGGATGTTCAGGGCATCCATGGTTTGTTTCAGGGCTTGTCGATCGTCGCCTTCAATGCGCCGGGAAACGCCGCCAGCTGTTGGCGAGTTTGGCATCAACACCATATAGCGGCCGGCCAAAGAAATAAAGGTGGTTAAGGCGGCGCCTTTATTGCCACGCTCTTCTTTATCAACTTGCACAACCACTTCTTGGCCTTCGCGCAGGTATTCCTTCATGCTGGCTTTATTGGAATCGACGCCAGGTACGAAATAATCGCGGGAAATCTCTTTAAGTGATAAAAACCCGTGTCGGCCACTACCGTAATCAACAAATGCAGCTTCAAGCGAGGGTTCAAGGCG
This sequence comes from Arenimonas sp., assembly GCA_043747995.1. GTDB lineage: Bacteria > Pseudomonadota > Gammaproteobacteria > Xanthomonadales > Xanthomonadaceae > Arenimonas. The sequence goes on along the minus strand of JAYTOD010000230.1, from coordinate 1,553 downwards.
GACAATTCTGCCTTTATAGATGTTAGATTTTTTCTGCTCTTTGGCAGGTTGTTCAATATCTATATCGTATAGTTGCTGACCATCTACGATGGCCACCCGCAGTTCTTCAGCCTGCGTGGCATTTATTAACATTCTTTTCATTGTAATATCCTCACGCGCTCTACCGTAAGGATCGCCGATGTTCAGCAAGCTTTCGAATGCTAAATTATTCAGCGCTACTAAACCACAGGCGTACCTACGGGAGCGCAACTCATTGTTTCGTTAAAGGGGCCAAACAACGCCTAGCGTCATTCGGACTAATGCATCAAAATGAGGCCCGCCAAACGCTTAACATGGTCACTCCCTGAGAGTGTGGTAGCGAATATTGGGATACACTATGCGCAGGTTTTCGGCCGGCACCGAGTGAAATCAGCATCTTAATGCCAATATAGTTTAACAGATGGAACAAAAATGAACACCCTTTCCTTAAATCCTGGCGTAAAAACGATCAAAGTGACCGAGGAGAGGGAAGGACAACGCTTAGATAATTTCTTATTAGGCCTGTTAAAAGGTGCGCCTAGAAGCTTGATTTATAAAATAATCCGTGATGGCCAAGTGCGTGTTAATGGCAAACGGGAAAAACCCGAATACCGTCTGGAAGAAGATGATCTAGTGCGGGTTCCTCCGGTTAAAATTGAAGTAGCCGACCCGAACCGTGTACCGCCGAAAGCGATGTTGCAACGCTTGGAAGCCAGTATTGTGTTTGAGGATAAAGCCTTATTGGTGCTAAATAAGCCGTCTGGAATTGCCACGCACGGCGGGAGCGGTATCAGTTTTGGGGTGATTGAAGTCCTGCGGGCACTGCGTCCGAATGAGCCGCTCGAGTTGGTGCACAGGCTAGATCGGGATACTTCAGGTGTTTTGGTACTGGCTAAAAAGCGCTCTGCGCTACTCCAATTACAAGCCTTAATGCGCGAGCAAGACCAAGATGAGAGCCCGGAAAAGCAATATTTAGCCTTATTAGTGGGCAGAATGCCATCAGGAACCATGACCGTCAACGCCGCACTGCAGAAATCAGTGATGCAAGGTGGTGAGCGTATGGTTCGCGTGGATGCTGGCGGCAAAGCTTCGGTTAGTCATTTCACTTTATTAGAGCGCCGAGGCGGGTATAGCTTCTGCAAAGTGCGCATTGAAACCGGACGAACCCATCAAATCCGTGTACACGCCGCGCATATTGGCCACCCAGTTGCTGGCGACGATAAGTATGGTGATAAAGAAGCCAATAAGAAACTCTCTAGCCAATTTGGCCTAAAGCGTTTGTTCTTGCACGCCGCTTCCATGCAATTTGTTTTAAACAGCGGACAAACGCCTTATACCTTGAGCGCACCACTGGCACCCGAACTTAATGATGTTTTAAATAAACTAGTTGGAGGCGAGTAATTTATCGGTTTTAGCTGCGCAGATAAAGTCGTTTAGGCTCAAACCGCCTACATCATGGGTGGAAAAACGAATTTCGCAACGGTTGTAATGCACACTTAAATCGGGATGGTGGTCTTCTTGGTGTGCAATAAATG
>JAYTOD010000229.1:0-8552 GCA_043747995.1 Arenimonas sp. | reverse complement strand
GACCTTGCCCTTCCAAGGTGTTTTCCAGCTTACTCCGGCGCCAATGGATTGCGTGTTGCTATCTTGGCCAGGAATTTGCACCACATTACCCACTACTTCACCGGAAATAGATTTCTGCCGCTCGGGCATATCAAAGGTTTTCTTATCCCATTCGGTAGGCATGCCTTTTGGGAATTGCGAGGCAGGTATAAGTTTGCCACGCATTAAATTGCCATTGATAGACACCCAGCCATCGGTTGCTTTATTAGGAGATATATTCAATGGCTTGCTAATTGCATTATTCGGGCCATCAAATTCGGTGGCTAGAAGTTTTCGATCAGTGGGCGAAAGGGTTGATAATAAATTCTGATCTACAGTTTTGGCGTTCCTCTGCAGCAAGGCTTTAGTTTCTAGGCTAGGGCTATTAATGGCAGGGTATTGCGAGGTTTTCTTGCCAACGGCGCAACCTCCCAACACCGAGAGCTGATTGAAGGTATTGGCTTGCCCGGCACAGAATATCGCCATTCCATTATCAAAATTCACGCCAGTCGACGTTAGACTGGGCCAAATAACGGTGGAGTTTTTTGCGGCCTTAACCCATGCTCTTGATATCTGCGGATTATTCTCAAGCACTAAAAGCGCCTCAATTTGGCCACTGTGTACATTCCAAATGGGGATAACAGTAGGGGTTGTATTGATCTTCAGCATTTGCTGGGTGGAATTTTGGGCAGCCGCAGTTGCGCCAAATATAAAGGCCGTGGTTAGTAGGGCAAACGTTGTTAGTTTCATAGTATCCACGGTCTCAGCTTGAGCTTGGACAGCATCGTAGTCAAGTAGTTCAACCCCAATGCCAGATAAAATGATTAATGCAGGCTAGGGCTTATTGGTGCAGAAGGTTTAGGCCAAAATAAAGACAAGCCTTGATCATGACTGAAATGGTAGGATTGGCCACAAAAATCGCAGTGCACTGTAATCTCATCGCTTTCCAGTAAAGTCTGCTGCATTTCATCTTGGCCCAACGAAATAAGCGCTGTTTCCACCCGTTCTCGCGAACACGAGCATGCAAAGCTGAGTGCTAAGCTGTCCAGCACACGTACCGACTCCTCATGAAATAGCCGATACAGCAATTCATTCGGATCAAGTGCAAATAATTCCTCGGCGCTGGTTGTATTAAACAGCATTTGAACACGGCCCCAATCGTCGGCCAATCTTTGTTGTTCAGGCATTTGTTGAATTAATAAACCCACGGCTTGTTCGGCATTCGAAAATAAAATGATACGGGTTGGCAGTTGTTCGGATTGCTCGAAGTATTGTTCAAAAGCGGCCGACAGCGTTTCGGCCTGAAAGCCAACCAAACCCTGATAGCGTTGCGGTTCAAGCTCGGGCGCGGTATTGCGCTCAATGGTAATGGCCATTATCGAATCTGCACCGAAATCACTCAAGGCAATATGCTCTGCAACCGGTGGCTCGAAAATAGCTAGCCCGCGTAACGTGCCATCGGTAGTACATTCTGCGAATAATGTTTTGATCGTGCCAATGCCGCGCATTTGGATGGATAATCGACCATCAATTTTTAGCGAGGAAATAAACAATGCCGATGCAGCAGCACATTGCCCTAAATAATCGGCCACTGCGTCTGGGTATTCAATTCGACTGCTAATGGTTTGCCAGGTGCGAGTGAGCTTCACTAGTGCGCCACGTACATTCGCGCCATCGAGCATGAAGCGAGTCAAACTGTCGTTATTTTGGCTCATGGCATCCTCAGCATCGTACATTTAGTTAAACTAGCACTATATTTTACGCGACTTTATTGGGAGTGACTTTTTGGCCATATCAAAGCCTGCAAGAAAATGGCTGAAGCGTCTATTTTTTTGGGTGCCACTATGGTTTTGTTTAATCAGTGTTGGGCAGGTCGTGCTACTTAAATGGCTTAATCCAGTAACCAGTAGTTTTATGATGACACGGCAGGCGTCTGCCTGGCTACACGGCGATTGGCGTTTCGGGGTGGCGTATCAATGGCGAGAATTAGAAAAGATTTCTAGCCAGCTTCCAATAGCCGTAGTGGCGTCTGAAGATCAGCATTTTCCTACACACAATGGTTTCGATATTGAGTCCATGCAAAAAGCCTATCAAAGTAATGCGCGCGGAAAAAAAGTGCGTGGTGGCAGTACCATTAGCCAGCAGTTAGCGAAAAATCTATTTTTATGGGGTGGTCGTAGTTATTTGCGTAAAGGTTTAGAGGCGTGGTACACATTTTGGATTGAAGTATTCTGGTCGAAACGGCGAATTCTTGAGGTGTATGTCAATGTGGTTGAGTTTGGTGATGGTGTATATGGCGCTGAGGCTGCGTCCAAGCGCTTTTTTGCTAAGCCAGCAAGCGCCTTGAGCAGAACCGAAGCGGCGCGTTTAGCGGCGGTATTGCCCAACCCTAAGCGTTATGATGCTGATCATCCAGGCCCTTATGTGCAGCGCAGAACGCGCGCCATTGAACGCCAAATTCGTCGGTTGGGCGGGCCAAATTATCTTAACGCATGTTGTGCAAAGTGATTTTGCATATCGGCCAATCAGCGCTACACTAAGCTTCAGCCAGCCGGGAGTTGTGCCATGAAAAATGTGACTGCGTTATTGCATGAAAAATCCACGCAGGTGTATTCTTTAAGTGCCAAGGCCTCGGTGTTGGATGCAATACGCATGATGGCTGAACAACGGATTGGTTCGGTGCTGATTATGGAGAATGGACATTTACAAGGCATTGTAACTGAGCGTGATTACGCTCGAAAAGTTATTCTGTTGGGGCGCTCATCCAGCGATACGGCCATTGCAGATATTATGAGCAGCCCCGTATTAACTGTTAAGCCAACCGATACCGTAACGCACTGCATGACCTTAATGACAGAGAACAAAATTCGTCATTTACCTGTACTAGAAGGTGAACAAGTTGTTGGCCTTATTTCCATCGGCGATTTAGTAAAGGCTGTGATTGAACAACAGCAGATAGAAATTAAGCAATTACAAAGCTATATTGCCGGTTAAGGCTTACAACACTAAATAGCTTATTGCTACGAAATGGCTGGCACTTCCCGCCAACACAAAGCCATGCCAGATGGCGTGATTGTGCTTAATGCGTTCCACTAAATAGAAAATGGTGCCGAAACTGTAAAAGAATCCGCCAATGCCTAGCCACACCAATTCAGTGGTGCCAACATTGCGAAGCATAGGCCCAGCCGCGAACAGCACCATCCAACCCATGCCCAGATAAATTAAGGTTGATACCAGCTCAAAGCGGCCGGTAAAAAACAATTTGAAGATGATGCCTGCCAAAGCCAAAGCCCAGCTAATGCCGAATATCCACCAGCCACCGTCATCACGCATGGCAATTAATGTGAACGGTGTATAGCTGCCCGCAATCAATACATAAATCATGCAATGATCCAGAACTTGCAAGCGCCCTTTGGTTTTTGGCTCATGCGTTGAATGGTACAAGGTGGACGAGGTATACAAGCCAATCAACGACAGGCTGAATACGATGGCGCTAATAATCTGCCAACTATTACCCCACAGCGATGCCATAGTAACGAGCGCCGCACCGCCAATTAAGCTCAGCACAGCACCCATGCCATGGGTTAAGGCATTAAAATATTCGGCGCGGTGGTAATCAGGCTGCATGAATCATCATAGGTGGCTTTGTTTGAGTGTTTACTCAGTCAATGGCAATGGTGTGTGCATGTTCGCGGGTGGCTAAGAATTGAATGTCGGGCCAGCGTTCAATAGTAAGTTGCAGATTAACACGCGTTGGTGCGATGTACACCAATTCGCCGGCGGCATCCACCGCCAGATTTTGTGCAGCTTTTTCCCGAAACTCTTCCAGTTTCTTGGCGTCCTTGCAGCGCACCCAGCGCGCGGTGCTAATCGATATTGGCTCGAAGCTAGCATCCACCGAGTATTCGTCCTTCAAGCGATAGGCCACCACATCAAACTGCAAAGTACCCACCGCGCCTAAAATCATATCGTTCGACATGAGTGGCCGGAAATATTGCGTTGCACCTTCTTCTGAAAGCTGCGCTAAACCTTTTTGCAGTTGTTTAAGTTTTAATGGATCTCGCAAACGGGCACGACGGAATAATTCGGGTGCAAAGTTTGGAATGCCGGTGAAACTCAGTGTTTCGCCTTGCGTGAAAGTATCGCCGATGGAAATAGTGCCATGATTATGCAAGCCAATCACATCGCCTGGGTATGCGGTTTCCACGTGTTCGCGGTCAGAGGCCATAAACGTTAAGGCATTAGCGAGTTTAGCCTCTTTGCCAGTACGCACATGAAAGGCTTTCATACCGGCATCGAAGCGCCCTGAGCAGACGCGGAAAAATGCCACGCGGTCGCGATGTTGTGGATCCATATTGGCTTGGATTTTAAACACGAAACCGGAAAATGCCGGTTCTTCGGGTGATACGACTCGCACGGTGCTGGCCCGAGCTTGCGGCGCTGGCGCATGCTCAACGAAAAAATCGAGTAGCAATTGCACGCCGAAGTTATTAACCGCCGAGCCAAAAAATACCGGTGTTTGTTGGCCGGCAAGGTATTTCTGCAGATCGAATGGGTGCGAAGCGCCTTCAACCAGTTCCAGTTCTTCGCGTAATTCTGCCAACATGGGCGCCCCGATACGTTCAAGTAAGCCGGCATCGTCGAGTGAATTAAAAATAGTGGAATCTTGGCGCGTAAAGTTTCGGCCTTGCTCAAATAAATGCACTTCACCGGTCAGCAAATGCACCACGCCTTTCAAACGGCTGCCCATGCCAATTGGCCAAATCACTGGGGCACATTGAATGCCGAGCACCGATTCCACTTCATCGAGCAGTTCAATCGGCGAGCGCCCTTCGCGGTCAAGCTTGTTGATGAAGGTCATGATCGGTGTATCGCGCAGTCGGCACACTTCCATCAGCTTTATGGTGCGCTCTTCCACGCCTTTGGCGCAATCGATAACCATTAGTGCCGAGTCAACCGCCGTTAACACGCGGTAGGTATCTTCCGAGAAGTCGGCATGGCCAGGCGTATCGAGTAAATTGATGATGCGGCCTTCATACGGAAACTGCATAACCGAAGAAGTGACCGAAATACCGCGTTCTTTTTCCAATGCCATCCAGTCGGAGGTGGCGTGCCGCGCCGCTTTACGCGACTTCACCGAGCCGGCCATTTGAATCGCACCGCCGAATAACAGCAGCTTTTCGGTTAAGGTGGTTTTGCCCGCATCAGGGTGCGAGACAATGGCAAAAGTGCGGCGACGAGCCGTTTGCTGTGTGTGTTCAGAAGTCATATTGGCAAGGGCTAGTAACAGAGCGCAAATTATAGCATTTTGGCCTTAACAGGGCTTAAGCGCTTGAGTTTATGGGCTAAAATCCAGCAAGCCATTCACGCTTCGCATTTGGAAAGGAATACTATTCAGTTCCATGCCACTATTGAGTTGCACAGCAAAATGTAAATGCGGGCCGTGAGTAAAGCCGCTATTACCACTTTGCGCAATAACAGTGCCGCCTACAAGCCATAAACCTGGGGTTACCACTGCACTGTTCTGCATTAAATGCCCATAGATCGCCATTGTGCCGTCTTCATGCAGAATACGAATGATGTTTGCTTGCTCAATATCAGATTTGCGTACGCTGCCGGTATCAGGATATTCATCAATAACTTCCATCACAATTCCGGTGCGTGCGGCTATCACCGGCGTGCCAATTGGTATATCAAAATCAACCGCATACGCATTCAGCGCGTCGCTATGGCTTGTTTGACCATGAAAACCTTGACTAATTGACCAATTTCCATTGGTACTAAATGGTATTTGATAGGTAAATGGGCTAGCCACAGATGGACTGCCGGGTATGCTGGTGAGTACTAAATGGTTCAAGCTTTGTGTGGGTAAATCACTTGCTTGGAAAATACCTGGGCCATTAAGTACTGATTCAAATAAAAGTTCGCCAGTTTTGCTGTCTTTGAGCTGCACCTGTACCGGGCCGAATAATTGTGTTTGTATGCTGACCGTATTTTCCATACTTAGTCGATTAACCACTAGTTCGGTTTGTGCGTGCACGCAGGCTATTTGCAATACGCCAACAAGAAATGCAACAAATATGCGCATCAGTTGGCCAGTGAAAAATAATCAGTGATGGCTTCAGGCTTGTGAATACTAAATCCTTGCGCTTGATCAACGCCTAATTCACGCAATAATTCAAGAATTTGCGGCGACTCGCAATGCTCGGCCGTCGTGGTCTTATTTAACACATGGGCAATGTCTGTAATCGAACGAATAATGGCTTTTGAAAGCTCAGAGGTATCTAGGTTGCGCACAAAACTACCGTCAATTTTGAAAATATCAACATCTAAGTTTTGTAGGTAATTGAATGAACAAAAGCCAGCACCAAAATCATCAAGTGCGAAACGGCAGCCAATTTGTCTAATATGCTTAATCAATGCCTGCGCTCTCGATAAATCGTGCATTGCATAGGTTTCAGTGATTTCAAAGATGATTTTGTGCGCCGGAAAGCTTGATGTACTTAATCTACTAAGTAAAAACTCAAAAAAACTCTCATCTTCCATCGACGAAGCCGATAGATTAATTGAGCATGTTTGAACCAAGGCTGCTTGCTGTGGATGTAATTCCATCCAGTCAAGCAGTAAATTAATGACATGCCGATCAATTTTAACGCCTAAATGAAAGCGCTCGGCGGCGGGAATAAATGATTTAGGATTTAACACTTCACCCGTTTGCGGGTGACGCAATCTAAGCAATACTTCAAAATTTCGGCCATTTTCGGGCTTTGCAGAAAGTGAAAGTATATCTTGGCAATCTAATTCAAAGCAATTCTGCTCGAGTGCAGTACGGATTAAAACAGCGGAGTGCATGGCCTCGGTTCGGTCTTGCAATTCATTGCTATGTTGGTCTGACAAGCAAATGCGATTACCGCCTAATTCTTTTGCAGTAAAGCATGCTGCATCGGCCTGAGAAAGTAATTGTGCGAAATCACCTATGCCAGGGGTTAAGGTGACTAGGCCAATGCTTGCTGTTGTTGAGAGGATATTATTTTCCCAGCCGGTTTTAAATGATTCAATAGAGATTAATACACGTTGTGCACGATGCTCTGCTTCAGCGCCTTCACAGGCGAATAACAAGGCGAATTCGTCGCCACCAATACGGAAAATTTTATCACTTGGATAAAGGTTTGCAGCAAGCATAGAAGCAACGCCCTTAATCAGCTCATCGCCCGCTTTATGGCTTGCCGTGTCGTTGACCACGGTAAAGTGGTCAAAGTCTAAATACGCCAAAGTTTGCGCTGGGCCAAAGGCCTTTAATGCATGACGAGTTTCCTCTTCAAAAGCAATGCGGTTGGGCAGGCCTGTTTCTAGGTCAGTCGTAGCACGTCGAATGATATTACGTGTAGCAACCCTATTTTCATGGTTGGTGGCCAGTAATATGATCGGGAAAACCGCAATAAGACATAGAAAACTGAGCAGGAACGTGACATCAATGAGTTCTCTAGGTTGAGTAAAACCTGCCAGTCCTAGGCCAGTCATCGCAGTTATCACTAGAACAGTTAGGGTAATACCGATTGTTGTCCATATTGGTTGAAAGCGCATTGCACTCCATACCAATAATGCAATTGGTAGGCCGGTTAATCCAAGGGCATACGGACTTTTGCTAGCACCGCCTAAAAAAATAAAAATAAAAGAAATAAGTAATAAAAGACTCCACACAAGCTTGCTTTTAATTGGTGAGTAGTCACTATCAATCGGGCTATCTGGGTTTTGCGATGTGGGTGCCGTTAATAAAAATAAGCTTGGTGCTGTGCAAATAATGCCAAGTAGATCGCCCATCGTCCATTTAGCAACGCCTAACCAGAAGTCTTCTGGATTAGCAATGCCAGAAATACTTAAGCCTGTTACGCCGATTAATGCGGAGGTGAGTGCCATAATAATTGCGGCACGAAGCGAGATGAAGCCATTACGCAAGGAAAGGAAGCTGCTTAGCTTATTGGTGCGAACATAATTATAAGAGCGTACATAGACGGCAGCGAGCGCTGCGCCAATCACATTGCTAGATATCGAGAACAACAGAAAAAGCGGAGTTACTGGATCCATAAGCCAATGCATAAGGCATATTGTTGCAGCTAGAGGAACGCTCCATATCAAGCCATAACGCACCAAGAACACAAAGGCAATACCCGAAGCTGGCCAGAACAAGGTGACTTGACCAGGCGAATGAATAAATATGATTGCTAATACACTAAAGAACAGATACAGGCTAACGAACGCTAACAAGCGCTTCCAATTTAGACTCTGTAGCATTGCATCCATAACTTGCACTCGTAAGTCGCAACGTAGCAATAAGGTTTAGCCTAACATTCAATCACATTTACTGCTAAACCGCCACGTGAGGTTTCCTTGTATTTCTCGGCCATATCACGCCCGGTATCACGCATCGTTTTAATGACTTTATCTAGCGACACGCGATGCTTGCCATCTCCGCGCATCGCCATGCGGCTAGCATTGATGGCTTTTACTGAGCCCATGGCATTGCGTTCGATGCA
>JAYTOD010000228.1:0-3072 GCA_043747995.1 Arenimonas sp. | reverse complement strand
CCCTCCAGGCCCGGAAATACCTAATTTGAAACAAATGGCGCTCTATGCTATTGCTTCGCTATCTTGGGCGGCGATTCTGGGCATTGGCCACTTGGTTCTGCGCCGTAAATCGCAAGGTGAAGCCAAGCTTCCGATGGACGAACGCGATATCGCCATCGCCCATAAAGCCCGTGGTTATGCGTATGGTGTTCTGATTACCGGCATGATTCTAGTCGGCGGCTTTATGCCATTCACTAATGCCGGCTGGGAAATTGCAAATACCGCGTTCTTCATGATTGTATTAGCAGAAGCCGTGTTCTCAGCCTGTATCATCAGTGCTTACCGCAGGCAAAACGGATGAATGGGGTAATCCGCAACAACATGCGCACACTGCGCTTTATGAATGGCGAAATGTCGCAGGCAGAATTGGGCCTGCGCATTGGCGTCACTCGGCAGACCATTGCCGCCATTGAGGTGGGTAAATATTCACCGTCATTGGAAGCAGCGTTCCGTATTGCTGAGGTGTTCAATGCGCCGTTGGCCGAGGTGTTTCAATGGGAAAATCCGTAGGGGCAACCCTTGCTGTTGCCCATGAATTTCGCGCGCAATATCAGGGCGGCCACAGGGGGCCGCCCCTACATTTTTAATCGTTACCCGCCACAGTCATTTGGCCAATTAACATTGAACCAACCTGAATGTGTGAGCGTTTATCGACATCGGCACCGATGGCTTCAATGGCCGGAAACATACTGGCTAAATTGCCAGCAATGGTGAGTTCATCAACCGGGAATTGGATTTCGCCGTTCTCAACCCAAAAGCCGGCCGCACCACGCGAGTAATCGCCGGTTAAGGTGTTCACGCCTTGGCCCATCAATTCGGTGACCAAAAATCCTGTGCCCATTTGCGCCAGCATCGATTTCATATCCACCGCATTAGCGGTTACGAAAAGATTGTGCACACCGCCGGCGTTGCCAGTGCTGGCCATACCTAATTTGCGCGCCGAATAACTGCCAAGAATATAGCGCTCAATAACGCCGTTCACCAACAAAGGTTTTTTGCTGGTGGCCACACCTTCAGCATCAAAATACGCTGAACGCAAACCGCGCACAATATGCGGGTCTTCAATAATTGAGAGCCACTCTGGAAATATTTTTCGACCAATGCTGTTTTGCAAAAAGCTGGCCTGGCGATACAAACTGCCGCCCGATATGGCGCCTAAAAAGCTGCCGATTAAACCACGCGCTAATTCCGGCACAAACAATACCGGATATTGCCCGGTTTTAATTGAGCGCGGATTCAAGCGTGCCAGTGTGCGTTCAGCAGCTTTCATGCCCACGTCTTGCGCGGCATCTAAACCATCGAGCATTAAGGCTACCGAATACCAATAATCGCGTTGCATGGCGTTGTCTTTGCCAGCAATCAAGGAGCAACTGATCGTAAAATTGGTGCTGCGCTCAGCGCCCATAAAGCCATGTGAATTGGCATATACCGCCGTACTGCGGCCACTGCTGTATGAGGCGCCATCGGAATTACTGATATTTTTTTGCTGTAAGCCAGCCGCTTCACATTCCAGCGCCAAGGCAATGCCCTGCTCCGGCGGCAGTTCATTGGGGTGCCATAAATCAAAATCCATGATGTCTGTGGCGAGCAACTCTTTATCAGCCAAGCCAGAAGCGGCATCAGCTTCGGTGAAACGCGCAATGGCACAAGCCTGCGCAACAGTTTCGGCTAGTGATTCTGGGCGCAAATCGGCAGTGCTAGCAGTGCCTTTTTGTTGATTAACATACACGGTGACCGCAACGCCTTGATCGTTGGTGCGCTCCACGGTTTCAACCTCGCCCAAACGGACATTGGCGGAAAAACCGGTGTCTTGCGACAAGGACACCTCGGCTTGTTCAGCGCCACTGCGCTGACACAAATCGAGAACCTGTTCGGCCAGGGTGTACAATGGGCGGGCGTAGAGCTGATTGGAATGATTGGATTTCATGATGACTACTTAAAATTATGGAGAAGTGGCTGTTATGCGTGGAGTGGATGAAGAAACCGGTGAATTTTTAGGGCCAAGCCGTGGTGATGATCGCCGCGCTGCTTTGGTGGTGTTGGCTTTGGCAACACGCATGGTGGAAATACCGTATGCGCGTTTGCAGCAAATGCCCATTTCCGAAGACATGTTGCATCATTTTCAAACAGCACAGCGTATTACCCAACAAATTGCCCGCAAACGCCAACTGCAATTTGTGGCCAAGCAAATGCGCCGCGAACAACCTGAAACTTTAGAAGCATGGCGCGCTTTAATTGATTTCGACAAAGCAGATGTGCGTCGTGAAATTGCAGAAGCGCATCGTATTGAAGCGTTGCGTGATCAACTGATTGCTGGCGATGCCGCGCTGCTAACTAAAATTGTCGCGCAATTTCCGCAGGCTGATATTCAGCGCCTTCGGCAATTGATTCGCAATGCGCAGTTTGAACAACAAAAAAATAAACCACCCGCCGCCTACCGCGAATTGTTCAAAGTGTTGCGCGAACTGCATCGCGATACGACTGCTTAAGTTCGGCTGTTTACGCGTTAGTTCCTCCTACGGTCATACGATCAATTTTTAAACTTGGCTGACCAACACCCACTGGCACACTCTGCCCGTCTTTACCGCAAATACCCACACCTGCATCTAGCTCTAAATTATTGCCAATCATACTGACTTGATTCATGGTTTCCGGGCCGTTGCCAATCAGTGTTGCGCCTTTGACCGGCCGGGTGATTTTGCCGTCTTCAATTAAATACGCTTCGCTGGCGGTGAACACAAATTTGCCTGAGGTAATATCCACTTGCCCGCCACCAAAATTCGGGGCATACAAGCCTTTTTTTACACTAGTAATAATTTCTTCTGGCGCATGGCTACCAGCCAACATATAGGTGTTGGTCATGCGTGGCATCGGCAGATGCGCGAAGCTCTCGCGGCGGCCATTGCCGGTTGGCGCAACACCCATCAAACGCGCGTTCAGCGTGTCTTGCATATAGCCGCGCAGAATGCCATCTTCAATCAACACATTGTATTGTGTGGGCGTGCCTTCATCATCCACGCTCAGCGAACCACG